>JBLIIL010000003.1:0-75491 GCA_047634755.1 Methylophilaceae bacterium | reverse complement strand
CTGAAAGTTAAACCAGCCTTTCTGTGGCAATACATGAATCGCCATGCCTTTGGGCGCTTCGCCCTGCCAACTCAACGTAAATACTTCTACCGTATGGCCGCGTTTAATCAACTCATGCGCTGTGCGTAACATATCGCGCTGCATGCCGCCGAAGGGAAAATACTTAAAAATGATGAATGCAAATTTCAATGCGTAATTAATCCAGCTAGAAAAATGATAATTGTATGCGAAAATAGCATTATGAAACGTATTTTACTGGTTAAAACTTCTTCTTTAGGTGATGTTATTCACAACTTACCTGTTGTTACCGACATTCTACAGCATCATCCAGATGCACAGATTGATTGGGTGGTCGAAGAGGGTTTTGCTGACATTCCAAAGCTACACCCTGCTGTTAAACAAATTTTTACGGTGGCTATTCGCCGCTGGCGTAAACAGTTGTTCAACCAAAAAACTTGGCGTGAAATGAGTACTTTCAAAAAGCAAGTGTCACAGCAACCATACGATTTAGTGATTGATACGCAAGGCCTTCTCAAAAGCGCCGTCATGGCTTCATTTGCAAAAGGCATTAAAAATGGAATGGATAAACAATCAGCGCGCGAACCAATTGCTAGTTATTTCTACGACACAAAACATCATGTGGCGCGTAATCAACATGCTGTTATCCGGAATCGTGAATTAGCGGCTTATGCCTGCGGCTATGACAAACCGACTAATGCGCCTAGCTATAATATCGCAGCATCAACTCACGCGATTGATTTGCCTAAAGTGTTTGTCATCGGCCTACATGCCACCAGTAAAGATAGCAAGCTATGGCCAACGTCACATTGGATTGCGTTAGCAAAGCAGTTGGCAAAACAAAAATTACACTTAATTTTACCATGGGCCAGTGATGCAGAGCATCAGCGTGCGCTAATGATTGAAAAAAACCTTGCGAATGTAGTTGTGTTACCCAAGCTAAGTATTGCGCGGTTAGCTAGCGTTATTCAGCAGGCGTACGCAGCGATTGGTGTCGACACCGGTTTGTCACATTTAAGTGTCGCGCTCAATATCCCCACCGTTGCTGTTTATACAGACACCAACCCATCGCTCACTGGCGCCATGGCATCAGCCAAAGGTGAAATCATCAACCTAGGTGGCGTAAAACAAATCCCCGATGTAGCTTCAGTATTGGATGCGATGCATACAGTGAAAGCCTAACAAGAGCACCGTTATGTATCTATCAAGTCAACATTACTTCTTAGTTAAATGCCTAATAACATAGTAAATATAGTAAAGCATACCAACGAACATCGTCGCAATACCAATCAAGCTCATTAAGCCATAATCAGTACCAATTAAATCCATCCATACTTTTATTTCCTACCCATTTTGGTCAAAATTAGCTTGCGAATATCAATATGCCACTTTATATTGGGTCTTTTTAATAGATAACAAACCCATGTTGAATATTTAGGCTTGCCGGATAACTTCATAAAAATCATTATTGTGCCTTGAAATTAAAATTGGCATCTCCATATACGGTTCAAGATATACAGTTCAAGCATCATTAAAAGCATAGGAAAAACAATGTCAGACGAAGAAAACACACTAGAAGAAACCGCGGAAGATGTAGTGGAATCAACAGAAGCAGAAGTTCGAGTGGAAGAAATCACGCCTGAAGCAAGAATTGAAGCGCTAGAGGCTGAGCTGGAAGAAGCAAAAGCACAAGTGTTATACGTTAAAGCAGACGGTGAAAATATTCGTCGTCGCTCTGCTGATGATATCGATAAAGCACGTAAATTTGCACTAGAAAAATTCAGTGGTGAATTACTTGCGGTTAAAGATAGTTTAGACGGAGCGCTTGGAGTTGAAAGTGCAACAGTGGAGGGCTATAAAGATGGCGTGGAGTTAACGGCTAAGCAGTTATTAACAGTGTTTGAGAAATTCAACATTATTGAAGTGAATCCATTGAATGAAAAATTTGATCCAAATAAACATCAAGCGATTAGCACAGTAGATTCTGACATCGATTCAGACACGGTGTTATCCGTATTGCAAAAAGGCTACACATTGAATGACCGTGTGCTTCGCCCTGCTTTGGTTGTGGTTTCAAAAATGAAATAGCCATATTTAGACTAGGGATTTTAAAAGAGTACTTGAAAAACAGGAATCTATCCCAACCTTTACAGAAACACAGTTGAGAACGACTATACGACTCAAATCAAAGAGTTAAGTAAATATATTTAAAAGTAATTTAGAAATAAGGAATAAATAAATGGGTAAAATTATTGGTATTGATTTAGGCACAACGAACTCTTGTGTTGCAGTAATGGAAGGCGGTAAGCCGCGCGTTATTGAAAATGCAGAAGGTGGTCGTACAACACCATCGATCATCGCTTATCCAAAAGATGGCGACGGCGAAATTCTAGCGGGTGCGCCTGCTAAGCGCCAAGCGGTTACGAATCCTGAGAATACACTTTACGCGGTGAAGCGTTTAATCGGTCGCCGTTTTGATGAAAAAGCTGTTCAAAAAGACATCAAATTGATGCCTTACAAAATTGTTAAAGCTGACAATGGCGATGCATGGGTTGAAGTAAACGGCGAGAAAATGGCGCCACCTCAAGTATCTGCTGAAGTATTACGTAAGATGAAGAAAACAGCTGAAGACTACCTCGGTGAAGAAGTAACAGAAGCAGTGATTACTGTGCCTGCTTACTTTAATGATAGCCAACGTCAAGCCACTAAAGATGCTGGCCGTATTGCTGGTTTAGAAGTAAAACGTATTATTAACGAGCCTACTGCTGCTGCACTAGCGTTCGGTTTAGACAAACAAGAGGGTGATCGTAAGATTGCTGTATATGACTTAGGTGGTGGTACATTTGACGTATCGATCATTGAGATTTCTAGCATCGACGGCGAGCATCAATTTGAAGTGCTTTCTACGAACGGTGATACATTCCTAGGTGGTGAAGATTTTGATAACCGCATCATTGATTACTTAGCTGAAGAATTCAAAAAAGATAACGACGGTCTAGATCTTCGTAACGATTTGCTTGCAAAACAGCGTTTGAAAGAAGCGGCTGAAAAAGCAAAAATCGAATTATCTTCAAGCACATCAACTGAAGTGAACCTACCTTATGTGACTGCAGATGCAACAGGTCCTAAGCATTTGGTTGTAAAAATTACCCGTGCGAAATTTGAGAGTATGGTTGAAGACTTAATCGAGCGTACAACTAAACCTTGTACAACTGCGATGAAAGATGCTGGCGTAGCTGGTTCTGATATTACTGATGTAATTTTAGTTGGTGGTCAGAGCCGTATGCCTAAAGTGCAAGAGCAAGTAGAAAAAATCTTCGGCAAAGAGCCACGTAAAGATGTAAACCCTGACGAAGCAGTTTCTGTTGGTGCTGCGATTCAAGGCGGCGTATTACAAGGTGATGTGAAAGACGTATTGTTGTTAGACGTTACACCATTGTCTCTAGGTATTGAAACACTAGGCGGCGTGATGACGAAAGTCATCAAAAAGAATACAACGATCCCTACTAAGGCTTCACAAGTATTCTCTACTGCTGATGACAACCAAAATGCAGTAACGATTCAAGTGTTACAAGGCGAACGTGAAATGGCTACGGCTAATAAGTCACTAGGCCAATTCAACTTAAGCGATATTCCACCAGCACCACGTGGTCAACCGCAAATTGAAGTGACTTTTGATATTGATGCGAATGGTATCTTGCACGTATCGGCTAAAGATAAAGCCACTGGTAAAGAAAATAAAGTCACCATTAAAGCAAACTCAGGCCTAAGTGAAGAAGAAATTCAACACATGGAAGAAG
The DNA here is from genome assembly GCA_047634755.1 of Methylophilaceae bacterium. GTDB lineage: Bacteria > Pseudomonadota > Gammaproteobacteria > Burkholderiales > Methylophilaceae. The sequence continues at coordinate 71,673 of JBLIIL010000003.1, read as the reverse complement.
ATGCAGAAACACACGCTGAAGAAGATAAAGCATTACGTGAATTAGTGGATGCACGCAACAGTGCTGACGGCATGATTCACAGCGTTAAGAAATCACTAGCAGAGTATGGTGACAAGCTGACTGATGATGAAAAAACTAAGATCGAAGAAGCAATTAAAGAGTTAGAAGATATCGTTAAAGATGGTGATAAAAAAACCATCGATGCGAAAACTAACGCATTAATGGAAACATCACAAATTCTAGGTGAGAAAGTAAATGCTGATGCTGAAGCTAAAGCGAATGCTGAAAGTGCTCAACCTAGTCAAGAAGGCGAGAAAACAGTGGATGCCGAAGTGGTTGATGCTGAGTTTGAAGAAGTAAAAAAAGAAGACTAATTTAACTTAGTCTCCTCAAGAATCGCTAGTGCCATTAAGTGCTAGCGATTTATTCACGTTTGAAATGCCTGTTTAACTGGTCGTTTTAAACCTGACTTTTAATGCAACACAAAATAGATATTACTTATGGCTGATAAAAAAGATTTTTATGAATTACTAGGCGTTAACCAAGATGCATCGCAAGAGGAAATTAAAAAATCCTATCGCAAACTCGCGATGAAGTTCCATCCTGACCGAAATCCAGATAACGCAAAAGCGGAAGAGCAGTTTAAAGAGGCTAAAGAAGCTTACGAAATACTCTCTGACGATCAAAAACGCGCGGCTTATGATCAATATGGTCATGCTGGTGTTGATCCAAGCATGGGTGCTGGCGGTGGTGGTGCTGGCGGGTTTAATGATGCTTTCGGCGATATCTTTGGTGACATCTTTGCTGGTGGTGGTGGTGGTGGTGGTGGTCGTGGTCAACATCGCTCAAACATCTACCGCGGTGCAGACTTACGCTACAACATGGAAGTCACGCTAGAGCAAGTAGCTAAAGGCACAGATACTAAAATCCGCATTCCGGTTATGGCAACATGCGAACCATGTAAAGGTTCTGGCGCCAAATCAGGGAAGTCAGCTTCAACTTGTGGCACCTGTGGTGGTCATGGCCAAGTACGTATGCAACAAGGCTTTTTCTCAGTTCAACAAACGTGTCCCAAATGTCATGGCACAGGCAAAACTATATCTAAGGCAGATGAGTGTAATACCTGTCAAGGTGATGGCCGTACCAAACAACATAAAACGCTCAACGTTAAAATCCCTGCTGGTGTCGATGAAGGCGATCGTATCCGCTTATCTGGAGAAGGCGAAGCTGGTGTCAATGGCGGCCCTACAGGTGACTTATATGTGGTTATTCACCTCAAGCAGCATGTTATGTTTGAACGTGAAGGCGGAAACCTGCATTGTGAAATGCCTATGAGCTTCACAACAGCAGCTCTGGGTGGTGAAATTGAAGTGCCAACTTTAGGTGGCTCTGCAAAAATGAAAGTACCAACGGAAACACAAACTGGCGCAGTCTTTAGGTTGCGTGGCAAAGGCATTAAGCCATTACGCTCAAGCGACTATGGTGATTTAATGGTGCATGTCGTCATTGAAACGCCAGTAAAGCTAACTGAAAAACAAAAAGACTTATTGCGTGAATTTGAAACTAGCACACAAGCGGATGCAGGCAAACATAGTCCTAGAAATAAAAGCTGGTTAGATAAAGCCAAATCATTTTTTGATTAACTTGTTACTTTAAAAACATATGCATATTGCACCCTTTTTTATGCTTACAAATCAGTTACATAGCTGTAATTAAACTGCAACACTCTACTGCTATAGTATTATCTCTTTCAACAAAAGAGGAAAATAATATGAATCAAAAGTTCATTCACAAAACTTTACTTAGTAGCTTAATGATTGGCTTACTTGCTTTTAGTAATATCACTGCAAATGCAATGGGCTTCCAAAAAAACATCAATGACAATGGTACCGTTAGCCTTAATGGCGCTGTTGTTTCAGATGTTGCATTTTACGAAATGCTAGACAACGCAAACAAAGTATCTTTAACGTTTGGCATGCCTGATTCAATTTCCACGCTGAAAAATGCCGATGGAAGTCAAGAAGGTGTTATCTGGACTTATAAAAATGCAGTGAAAAAAGGCACGGCCAATTTAGATGCAAATTTTGTCTTTGTTGCTGGTGAGTTCAAATACGTGACTTTGTCAAAATAGTACGGAATCAAATAGCTAAACAGAACAATTAGCTTAATGAATAAAAAGCCTGTGCCTGCAGGCTTTTTTACTATCTACTGAAGCTTAACGAGACGAGTAATGTGGCAATCGCCTCTAACTCAGTCGTCGCATCGGCATAATCTTCATAATGCTTACCATCGGTTTTTTTATGCCAATACTTGCTATTCCATTCATCGCCTTCTATTTTATGCAATACGGCATGAATCCAGTTAGCTGACTCATCCGCATAGTCTTGAGCAATTTTGTGAGCCGCATCCCAATCACCATCTAAGGCGAACTGGACTGCTTGTTTTAAGTGCTCTATATTCTTTCATATGCGAACTTTAAAATTCTCAGTAGGGGCTAAAGTACAAGGCGTGCGGCGCGGAAGAGCCGGAATGTACTCTTAAGTACCTGAGGATTTTGAGCACCGCACAACGCAGCAATTTTCCCGCGCTATGGATTTTATCGTGGGTATTCAATCGTACCTTCTTGGATGAATTCAATCTTATAGCCATCAGGGTCTTCTACGAATGCAATTACAATGGTGCCATGCTTCATCGGGCCAGCCTCGCGAATGACTCTTCCGCCTTTTTCTTTGACTAAATCACAAGCTTTATAGGCATTGTCTACCTCAATCGCAATATGGCCGAATGCATTACCCTGGTCATAGTCAGCTTGACCATAATTATAGGTAAGCTCTAATACCGTGCTGTCATACTCATTACCATAGCCGACGAATGCTAGTGTGAATTTACCATCCGGGTAATCTTTTTGACGTAATAATTTCATCCCCAAAACGTTCGTGTAAAAATCTATAGATCGCTGTAAATTTCCGACTCTTAACATACTATGTAAAAAACGCATTACAATTCCCTAATTATTTATAATTCGTACAAACTTTTCTTGCAGCTGCTCTTTTGTTTCAACTACATCTGGATTCATTGGAATACAATCTATTGGACAAACGGACACACACTGCGGTGTATCATAATGGCCAACACACTCTGTACATAAATTCGGATCAATCTCGTAAATGTCTTGGCCTTGATAAATCGCTTCATTGGGACAAACAGGCTCGCAAACGTCGCAATTAATACACTCATCGGTAATCATTAACGACATAAATTAACCTAATTTTCTTTTAATTGCAGATTCCACATTCGCTGATACGAACTGATTTACACCGCCTTTTAAGGTAGCAACCTCACGGACTAAACTGGATGACACAAACATGTATTGTTCTGATGGAGTTAAGAATAAGGTTTCTAGTTTAGGATACAGTTTGCGGTTCATGCCTGCTAATTGAAACTCGTATTCAAAATCACTCGCTGCACGTAAACCGCGAATCACCATTTGCGCACCTTGGTCTTGGACAAATTGCATTAACAAGCCATCAAAACCCATGACGTTTACATTTGGCGTGTCAAACCCCGCCTTTGCCAAGGTAACCCGTTCGTCCAGACTAAACAATGTCTTTTTATTTGTACTGCCCGCTACTGCGACAATCACTTCATCGAATAATCTCGCAGCACGTCGAACGATATCTTCATGGCCCAATGTAATAGGGTCAAATGTACCAGGATAAACTGCGATGCGTTTTTTGCTCATATGGCTTCACTCAGATGAAGTTCCTTAAATTATGCTTTAAACTATTTAAAGGTATTTTAACAAATGATAATACACATTACCTGCTTTACTTTGTTTTAACACTTCCCAGTCAGCATTCGATTCAATTTTGTACTCTGCTTCGGCATACAAAATGCCATCGTCAGCAAGGTGCTCGCCTAATATGGGGAGCAACTGATCCAACCATTGCTTCTGGTAAGGCGGGTCGCAAAAGATAAGGTCAAATTTTTGCTGATTACTCGCTAAAAATTGCATTGCATCCATATTTAAAATTTGACAGTTTTCTGCTTCGAGTAAGGCTTGATTTTGACTCAGAGATTTGGCGGCTTGTTTTGAAAACTCAACTAAAACGACGCTTTTTGCATTGCGTGACAAAGCTTCAAAACCAAATACACCTGTTCCTGCAAAAATATCCAGACAGCATCGACTTGTCATATCCTGTCCAAGCCAGTTGAACACGGTTTGTCGCACGCGTTCGGGCGAAGGCCTCAAACCATTAATGCCGGGAAATTGAAGTAGTCTATTCCGCCATACCCCAGCATTAATTCTCACTGAATTTTTTTTTACCATTTTTTGTTTATCATGCGCACTTAGTTTGTTACCTAATTCTGTTCACTTTACTATCATAGCTTAATAGTGCACCTAATTTTGAAAGCAACGCCTTAAATGTCGAGCAATTGTAAACATTGATAACTAAGCTATTAACACCAATTATTTCGGCGGATAAAAAAAATAATATCAATGAGAATGCTAATATAACAATTTAGTTTAACCACATAATGAGTTCAAATATGACCATACCAGTTGCAAAACAAAAAAACGAGTCGCAACGCCTTAAAGAACTTCAAGCATTAATGGTGCTTGATACAGCCCCCGAGACACTTTTTGATGGGATTGCTAAACTCGCCGCAGACATTTGCGGCACTCCAATTGCACTTATTAGCTTTATCGACAAGGACCGTCAGTGGTTTGAATCCAATATTGGCATAGAGGGCGCAACAGAAATCAACCGTGCCATTGCTTTCTGCTCACAAACTATTTTACAAGAACAATTTTTTGAAGTTTCTGATGCATTGTCAGATAAACGCTTCAAAAACAACCCTTTTGTCACGAAAGCACCAAATATTCATTTTTATGCAGGTGCGCCCATCACCCTGCCAACAGGTGAAAATATTGGCACAATCTGCGTCATTGACCAGAAAATAAATAAGTTAAATGCCCATCAAAAAACTATACTTAAGAGACTTGGCGACATCGTCTCTCAAGTATTGGTCAATCGTGAGCAGCTCATGCATGAGCTGGAGTGTAATGCCGATATACTTGCCACGATTGTTTCTTCATCAAGTGATGCCATTATTAGCAAAAGCATCGATGGCTTTATTACCAGTTGGAATAAAGGTGCTGAAGCGGCATTTGGCTATAGCGCTAAAGAAATTATTGGAAGGCCAATACTTTGCTTATTTCCAAAAGGCCGTGAACAGGAAGAAGTCGGCTTCGTTGTGAAAATTAAAAATGGCGCCTTAATCGAGCACTTTGATACACAGCGCATCACCAAATCTGGCGCGCTTATTGATGTTTCCGTGAACTTATCTCCCATTAAAAATGTGAGTGGTGAGATTGCCGCTATTGCAATAATCGCACGTGACATTACTGCTGAAAAGAAAATAAAAAAAGAATTGGCATACCAACACGAGCATCTGCGCGTCACAATGCAATCCATTGGCGATGCGGTGATTACAGTAGACCTTAATGGCACTGTCGAATACCTCAACCCAGTAGCTGAATCATTAACGGGCTGGAAACTAGCTGAAGCAAAAGGAGTGCCCGTTGACACCGTGTTCAATATTATTAATGAAGCTACACGTAAACCCTGCATTAACCCAGTGAGTATCTGCATCAATGAAAGAATACCTGCAGGACTCGCCCATAACACGGTACTGATTAGCAAAAGTGGTAAGGAGTATGGAATTGAAGATTCTGCCAACCCTATTCGAGATAAAAAAAACAATATATTTGGTGCAGTGTTGGTCTTTCACGATGCAACCGCTCAACGAAAAATGGCGTTAGAGATGGCTTATCGTGCAACCCACGATACATTAACAGGGCTATTTAATCGTAGCGAGTTTGAAGGCAAGTTAAAACTCTCTCTTGCAAAATCTCAAGAACACAATTGTGAGCATGCATTAATGGTTCTTGGTCTTGACCAATTTAAGGTTATTAATGACACTTGCGGGCATGCCACTGGAGACAGGCTACTTAAAGAAATATCGCATAATATACGGTCACAGCTCCACACTTCTGACACGCTCTGTCGACTTGGTGGTGATGAGTTTGCGATTCTATTAGAAGAATGCCAATTAGAAGTGGCAATGCAAGTTGCAGAAAAGATCTGTAAAAGTGTTGAGGCTTATCGCATCTCACATAATGAGAAACGCTTTTCGGTTAGCGCCAGTATCGGTCTACTCATTTTCAATCAAAAATGGAAGTCAATTGAACAGCTAATGCAGTCAGCCGATGCTACCTGTTATGCCGCGAAAGAGTCTGGACGTAACCGTGTACACCTATACTACGATGCTGACTTTAGCCTAGAAGCAAAAAGAGGGGAATCCTACTGGGCAAGTCGTATCACCCAAGCATTGGAGGAAGATAATTTTATTTTGTATTGTCAACGCATCATACCTTTGACAAGCAACCATGGGTTGAAGTGTGAAGTGCTGTTAAGAATGATCGATGAGCATGGTGCTATGGTAGGACCTAATACATTCTTACCCGCCGCTGAAAAATTTCATTTAATCTCTCGCATCGATAAATGGGTAATTAACAATACATTCAACTGGTTAAAAGACCATAGCGAGCTCTTGACGCATATCGACTCACTCGCTATTAATATATCAGGGCAATCAATTAGTGACCACAATTTCCACCAGTACACGCTTGATCTCATCAATTCACTGTCGCTAGACTGCAGTAAGGTCTGTTTTGAGATTACGGAAACAGCCGCCATTACAAATGTTGATGAGGCGACTCAATTTATCAACAGCATGAAACGGCATTACATAAGATTCTCCTTAGATGATTTTGGTAGTGGCGTTTCTTCATTCGGTTACTTAAAGTCGTTACCAGTTGATTTTTTAAAGATTGATGGGCAATTCATCCAAAACTTATCTGACAATGTCATCGACCAGGCCATAGTACGTTGCATAGTAGAGGTGGCAAAATCCACCAACAAACTCACGATTGCAGAATGGGTGGAAACTGAGGAAGTTGAAGCGTTATTGAAAACAATGGGCGTTGACTACATTCAAGGTTTTTTAAGACACAAGCCAGCACCCTTAGATTACTTGCTTAAGTCCAGTTGCTCTTACGTACATTAAGATACTTCTTTCAATTTATTTGAAAAAATCAGACAAGGTCAATTATTAACAAGCTATAAGCATTAGTTGTTTTAGTGCAAAGTTATTATTGTTGAGATGTTTTTTAAACCTCAATAAATGAGTGCTGCTATGGCTACACAAGCTGAAAAACTAGGAAATGAAGCGCAATACCTCAAACGTATTGGTGCATTATTGGCACTTAACACCCCTCCGGAAGACCTTTTTAAAAAAGTCGCTAAGCTAGCTAGCATCAGAGGTTTATAGAACCCCGATTGCACACATTAGTTTGATTGACCACAACGGCCAATGGTTTAAAGCCAATATTGGTTTGGAAGGTAATGTGAGAACTGACCGTAATATTACTTTTTCTCACATGCTCTTTTACAAAATGAAGTGGTTGAAATACCAGATTCCAAATTAGATGCTCGTTTTAACCACAACCCATTAGGGATAAAAAAAAACAAACATTCGTTTTTATGCAGGGTCCCACCATCAGGCAAGAAAGTGGGAACATTCTGCGTCATTGACAAGTCCCAAGGAGTATTGGGCTCTACCAAAATACCATGCTTAAAGGGCTTGCAAAAACTCGTTGAAGCGATGGCAGCTTAACAAAAGACTTATTCAGGCACTTTAGTTACTTGCATACAAGCCCGCTTTAATAGTCTGCGTTATTGAGCCCCAACAATCACTGATACAAAATGGTCAGGGTTCAAACGACGGTTAAAAGCCGATTTAATTTGCTTGGCAGTCACCTTACTAACCTCACGATTAAAGTCATCTAAATACGTTAGTGGCAGGCGATAAAAACCAATCATCGCAAGATAGCCTAATATTTTACGATTGCTATCTAAGCGCATAGGGAAGCCGCCCGTAATATTAGACTTAGCATCCTTTAACTCTTGCTCTGTAATCCCTTTTTGCATGAACGCAGACAACGTTTCATTCACAACGGTTAACGCTTCATCTGTTTGCTCTTTTTTCGTTTGCAGCCCGATTTGAAATGCTCCCAACTCTTGCATCGGCATAAAGTAACTATAAACGCTGTAGACCAAACCACGCTTTTCTCGTACTTCTTCTGTTAGCCTAGAAACAAAGCCACCACCGCCTAAAATGTAGTTACCAACATAGAGTGGAAAGTAATCAGCATCGCCACGTTTAACGCCTAGATAACCCAAAAGAACATGTGCTTGACTAGCTGGATGTTGAATTGATTTTTTAACTGCCGCTTTTGGAAATGGTACTGCAGGAATGCTGCTCTCACCAGCTGTTTGAGGTAAGCCTGCTGATAACACTTCAGCAATAGCTGTTGCCTCTTTCTTTGTTAAATCACCAATTATCGCAATAACAGCACCTTTTGCATTGTAATGCTTCTGATAAAAAGCTTTTAAATTTTTTCTAGTCAACGCTTTCACCGTGTCAATTTCACCGCTCTCTTGCAAATGATAAGGGTGCGTCCCATACAGCGCTTGCATAAATGCTTTATTGGCAATGTAGGCTGGTTTTGTAGCAGCCTCTTGCAACCCTGCCACGATTCTCGTTTTTTCTCGCGCTAAAACCGCATCAGGAAAGTCTGGCTGATGCAATATACGATTGAAAATTTCAAGTGCTTTCTCCTGCTCACTTCGTAGTGTGCGTAAACTAAAATAGGCGCGGTCAGCATCGACACTACCGCCTCTTTGTGCTCCAATATCAGCAAAGGTATTGGTAATAGCCTCCTCATTCATACCAGCAGCACCTAGCGGCATCAAATGTTTAGTCACACCGGCCAAGCCGGACGTGACTTTTGTATCGTATGCACTACCCGCAGGGAAAGCAACACTCATATCTAAAATGGGTAAATCATGATTTTCAACAAAGTAAACGCGGCTTCCCGCGTTCGTTGTCCAATGCTGAATGTCGACAGCCGCATGACTAACAGACGAAACAAAGCTAGCAAAGACTAAGCAAATAAATGGTAATGTTTTCATTCTAAAACCTTAAAAAAATACAACTATTTGTTACCTACGAATCAAGAGAAAATGCTAAACGAGACGAAGTAATTTGTAACAACGTAACGTAACGGCCCTTGGTCTTAATCATTAGCGTGCATGAGGGCGCCCTTTCGGCTTTTTATTTGGATTCATTGGCTGTGGACTCAATGTAACTACCGTCATATGATCTTGAATCAAGTATTTTTTAGCCACAGTTTTAATCTGCTCAGACGTCACGTCATTCAACTTTTCAGCATAACCATTCAGCAAGCGCCAGCTATACCCCATCGTCTCTAGCTGACCAATTTGCATGGCTTGATAAAACATAGAATCACGCTTATATACATCTGCTGCTACTTCTGCAGCTTTCACACGGTCTAATTCTTTTTGCGTCACGCCATTGGTTTTAATCAACTCAATTTGCGCTAGCAATGCCGCTTCGAGATCCGCAACCGTTTTACCTTCTGCCGGTGTGCCAGATAATTCAAACAAGGATTGCTGCCCTCGTGATGCACTACCGTAGCCAGCATCAGCACTTAAAGCGATAGACGTATCACGCACGAGGTTTTGATGTAGCCGTGCAGAAGCATTGCCGCTTAACACCCCTGCCAGAACTTCAAGCGCATACGTTTCCCAGTCGGCATCCGTGCCTTTTCCTAAATTTGGCAGTATTGGTGCATGAAAGCCCATGGCTAGATATGGTAGCTTTCCAGGTGCTTTGACTACAGCACGACGCTCACCTAACTGTATAGGTTCTATTTGTGGTTTACGCTGCGGTAAATTTTTCGCTTTTATCGGCCCAAAATATTGCTTCACTAATGCAAACACAGCCTGAGCTTTTACATCCCCAACAACCACCAAGGTTGCATTATTAGGCGCATACCAACGTTGATACCATTCACTCGCATCATCTGCGGTCATATTTTTTAAGTCATTCATATGTCCAACAACAGGTCGGCCATATGGGTGTGCTCGATAAGCTAACGCTTGAAATTGCTCGTTCACTTTTGATTGCGGTTTATCATCAGTGCGCCAACGACGCTCCTCCATAACAACTTTAATTTCTTTAGCAAATTCCTCATTAGTAATGATTAAGTTAGCCATGCGGTCTGCTTCTAACCTCAGTGCTAAAGAAAGTTTTGATTTTTCCAACTGTTGAAAATAAGTCGTGAAATCCATCCCCGTAAAAGCATTTTCTTTACCGCCTGCTGCGGCAATCAAGCGCGAAAACTGGCCTTGTTTAACCTGCTTGGTGCCTTTAAACATCATATGTTCCAACACATGTGCCACACCTGTTTTACCATTCACCTCATCTAAGCCACCCGCTCTGTACCACAGCTGTGACACCACCACAGGTGATCGATGATCTTCTTGCACAAAAATTTGCATCCCATTCCCAAGGGTCAGTTCTTCTACTTTCACGTCAGCTGTAGCACTCCCTGAAAAAACAAATAAACTAAACAACATACCAATGACACTAAAGAATTTCTTATACACCTGAACCTCATCTTCTTTTACATTAAGACAAACTAAAAACCACCCACATCATAGCAGGTCGCTAAGTCCCGACCCGTTTAAATACAGTTATAATCAATTTATAGTGACAACAACATCAATCAAAGCGTTCAGTTTAAATTATGCCTATATTTATTATCATTTTCTCAATCATGAATACCCATTGAATAGTTTGAAGCTTCTGATAAAAGTACAGTAAAATAAGTTTTATCTCTTTTGAAGAATTGTTATGTTTGATTTTTTTAAAAAAAAGAATGCGCCAGAAACGGTAGTCGATGATAAAGCACCTGAATTGGACGTTTTAGAAACGCCTACTGTTGAAGAAGAAAAACATCACGAAAAGCCAGCTGAAAAAGAAAAGCTAAGCTGGTCAGAAAAACTTAAAACAGGTCTATCTAAAACCAGACAAAACCTGGGTGGCCAAATTACCAGCTTATTTAATGGTGGAAAGATTGACGAAGAAACCTATGAAGAGTTGGAATCCATTCTACTTACTTCTGACGTCGGTGTTGCCGCCACACTAAGGCTCTTAGACAATCTAAAAACACGTGTTAAAAAAGAGCGTCTGGAAGACACGGCAGCGCTTAAAGGTGCACTTAAATCTGAATTACATACCATCCTTTCACCATTAGAAGTCACTCTCGACACAAGTGAAAAACGTCCGTTCGTCATCATGCTGGCCGGTGTTAATGGTGCGGGCAAAACCACCTCTATTGGCAAACTGGCCAAACTATATCAGTCTCAAGGCAAGTCTGTTTTGATTGCTGCTGGTGATACATTTAGAGCTGCCGCACGCGAACAATTGCAAGTATGGGGTGATCGTAACAATGTTCATGTCGTTGCCTCTGAAGGCTCAGACCCTGCTGCTGTTATTTTTGATGCAGTGAACTCTGCTATTTCTAAAAAAATTGATATTGTGATTGCCGATACGGCTGGACGCTTACCAACGCAAATGCATCTCATGGAGGAAATCGCTAAGGTAAAACGCGTGATTGATAAAGCCTATCCAGGGGCACCTCACGAAGTTATGTTAGTTCTAGATGCCAACACAGGTCAAAATGCGGTCAGCCAAGTCAAAGCATTTGATGATGCATTAGGCGTTACTGGTTTAATTTTAAGTAAATTAGATGGTACCGCTAAAGGTGGTGTAATTGCTGCCATCGCTGAAGCGCGCCCTATTCCAGTTCGCTTTATTGGTGTTGGTGAGGCGATTGATGATTTACGCCCATTCAGTGCCAATGAATTCGTCGACGCTCTATTTGATGAATAATTTATAATACGTATATGACTGCGATTTCAATACCACGATGATTATTTTTGACAATGTGACCAAACGCTACCCCGGTAGCCAAGAAGCCTTAAGCAATGCTCGCTTTAGCATTGAACAAGGTGAGATGGTCTATGTCACGGGCCATTCTGGCGCAGGTAAAAGCACTTTATTGAAGCTGGTTGCCGCTATTGAACGACCTACGAATGGTACGGTACTTATCAACAACCAGAATGTGAGCAAGCTGAGCGAGTCAGCATTACCATATATCCGTAGAAAATTTGGTCTCGTTTTTCAAGACCATAAGTTATTGTATGACCGTAACTGCTATCACAATGTCGCATTGCCGCTTGCCATCAATGGCATTACAGGTACTGATGCGGGCAAACGTATTCGTGCTGCGCTCGATAAAGTGGGCTTGTTAAATAAAGAAAAAAGTATGCCCATAACGCTTTCTGGCGGCGAACAACAACGTTTAGCCATTGCGCGCGCTGTTGTTTCAAGACCGTCGATACTGATTGCCGATGAACCAACAGGCAATCTGGATAAGAATTATGCGGATGACATCTTGACGTTATTTAGCGCATTCCAACAAGTGGGTGTGACCGTGATTATCGCAACACATGATGCGCTTGGCACGGCCAACGAAAATAAAGTATTGCATTTAGATCATGGTCGGCTTATGTCGCCGCAGATGGTCGCATGAACATCTGGTTAACACAGCACTCTCAAGCACTGTGTCTAGTGATTTCACGGTTAAGAGCGAATCTATTCGGCAATCTATTTATTGCCCTAACCATTGCTGTGAGCTTAGCTTTACCGGTTATTATGTATCTCGTTCTCACTAGCTTTAGTGGGCTTGTCGGTTCCATTAAAAACGACTCACATATGAGTTTATTCTTAGCGACTGATGCAACGCCAACCATGGTTGATAGTATTCACAATACCTTAGCAACTCATTCTGCCATTAAACAATTTGAGTTCATCTCAAAAGAAGCAGCATTGAAGCAGCTTGCCAGCGGTAGTCAAAATGAAAACATTTTCCAGACATTAGATAAAAACCCATTACCTGATGCGTTTTTTATTGAACCTGCGGCATTAGAACCCACGGCCATCAAGCAGTTAAACTCTGACTTAAGCCAATTAGATGGTGTCGAAACTGTTCAAATTGATAATGCTTGGTTAAAGCGCCTTAATTATCTATTGGCTTTAGGTGAGAATGCATTATGGGTGTTAGCAATGCTACTCGGCTTTGCTTTATTTGCTGTAATTGGCAATACCATACGCATGCAAATTTTAACGCAACAAGAAGAAATTGAAGTTAGCCAACTCATCGGAGCAACACACAGTTTTATTCGCCGCCCTTTCTTATATTCAGGATCTATTTATGGATTAGCTGGCGCATTACTAGCGCTGATAATGACGAGTTGCGTCATTTTGTTATTCAACCTATCCATTGCCTCTTTGGCGGCAGAGTATCAAACTGATTTTAGTTTACGTTTACCAGATTTCACCACATTATTCGTCACTTGCCTTAGTGCTATTCTTATCGGACTCATTTCATCCTATATCGCTGTATCAAAATCACTCTTCAAATCAATTAATTGAATTAATTGATTGACCCGCCTTTGCAACTTTCTTCAAAACTAGCACTCTCATACTATGAGTGCTAAAATAACATCTGTATTATTAAATTATTCAAGTCAATTGTTTAAGAGGAGTATGACCATAAACGCTTTAACACTACCTTCAATTTCATCCCTTGATAGCTATGATCAATATATGCGTACTATCAAAATCTTTCCTATGCTTACCGCAGAGGAGGAGTATGAGTACGCCAAGCGCCTAGCTGAATTTAATGATTTAGACGCCGCGCAAAAGTTGATTGTGTCCCATTTGCGACTAGTGGCAAAGATTGCACGTGGCTATACAGGCTATGGTTTACCGCAAAATGATTTAATCCAAGAAGGCAATATTGGCTTGATGAAAGCCGTTAAACGGTTCGATCCAGATAGAGGCGTTCGCTTAGTTTCATTTGCAATCCATTGGATTAAAGCAGAGATTCATGAGTATGTCATTCGCAACTGGCGCTTAGTTAAAACAGCAACAACCAAAGCACAGCGTAAATTATTCTTTAACTTACGCAGCATGAAAACAAGCATTAATACGCTCAACACTGAGGAAGTGAATGAAATCGCCACTAGACTCAATGTAAAGCCGGAAGAAGTGATGGAGATGGAGTATCGCTTAAATGGTCAAGAGATGTCTTTAGACACCCCTGTAGCCGCAGATAGCGAAGAAACCTACAACCCAATGACCCATCTAGAAGCCGATACGCCAGAGCCCTCAGATTTTTTAGAGCAAAAACAAAATGAGCGCCTACAATCTAGCGCCCTAAGCGATGCATTAGCGTGTCTCGATGACAGAAGTCGACGTATTGTAGAAGCCCGCTGGCTGAATGAAAAAAACAATAGTACATTACATGACCTAGCTGGAGAGTTTGGTGTTTCAGCCGAGCGTATTCGTCAAATTGAACAAAAAGCGATGCAAAATGTAAAGAAGGCAATGTTAGCGTCTAATTAGCTTACTCACCCATTAAAAAATAGTCGCTAATAGCGGCTATTTTTTAATCTTACTATACTCATTCACGGCTTACTGTCGGCTTATGCTGCCTCTTTTGCTACACACGCTTCAAAAGCTAATGCGTTGTTTATCTGAGATTCCAACATTTGCAAATCCTCTACCTGTGTTCGAATGCTCTTTTCGATATTTTCAAGCTCCAAAATACGGTCTTCTAATGTATCAGTCGCTTTATAAATACGTTTAATACTCTCTAAACGGCGGCGCAATTGCAATTGATGCTCACGTACTTGCGACTCCATTGGGGATATCACCGCTTTAAGCCAACTTTCAACATCTTGATTAGCGGCCTCATAAACATCAATCACGCGACTAGCTAACGACCCAAAAAACATTGTCGTTAAATTTATTTTCTCATGCGCAATCATATTGAAGGTTGTATTAAACTGCTCTTTATAAGCAAGTTCAAGCTTCTCTAATTCTTTTTGATACTGTAAGGTTGAAATGGCTGGTAGTTCTGATTTTCGCAATCCATGTTCTTTAGAAAATTTGTCATACATCACATCCATCATTATTTGATTTCTGCAATTTGTTGATCTGACGAAACCAACCGTTCTTTCAGCTCCTCAAAGAATCCATTCATTGTATCTCGTAGTGTCTTGGTGAATTTAGCAGCAACCATTGTTTCGCGGGTATCTTGCACCTTCATCTTTAAAGCATCTATACCTAGCAGGGTAAATAATTTGTTTGTTTGTTTGTTTGTTGTGAGAATATACTTCTGAGTGCTTGAAAGCGTTACAACCCTTTTTCAAAGTTTTGTTTATCTTGTTTAACCTTGCTCATTATATGTGCAACAATATCATCGTTTTTACCACGCAACCCGCGCAGCTCATCAAGTTGTTCAACAACCTCAGATAGTCGTGACTCTAAAATCATATTGGCATTACTTACATTATCTTTGATTTCACTCTGCACACTATCATGAATGATAGTTTTTAGCTGGTATCAACTCTTCTGAAAGTGCTTTTTCGAGTGTCAGCAATCGGCTTTGATCAAGCAAGTCTGCATCACCATTAATTTTACCTAACAAGCCTTTTTGTGCTGAAGTTGGGAAGATATATTGCTCATCTAGCGCTAATAACTCACCCGTTTTTTTAACTTGCTTCACAAGTTCTGCTTCCACCTCAGCTTCAGTTTTAAGTGCATCCCACAAGCCATCAATCTTATTAAGAATAGCCATAAGGCCTTTTTTTTCCAACGTGCGCCACTGACGAATTGTCGCCAAACATCCGCTTCAGATTTAGTGACGCCAGTATCTGCGGCCAGCACAAACAAAACCGCATGCGCACTAGGCAACATGTTTAAAGTAAGTTCAGGCTCCGTACCAATCGCATTAAGACCTGGTGTATCAAAAATGACTAAGCCTTGCTCAAAGGGTGTGGCAGGTTAATAACCGCATAACGCCAACAAGGAATATCAATCAGCCCATCTTTACCGATATTCAGCGCATCATCACTATTATTAGGATCAAACAACTCATACTTCTCAGCCTCTTGAAGCGTGACGCGTTTCGTTTGACTCACATGCTCAAAGGCTTTTTCCATACTCTCATTAGAATTGACATTAAACTCAATCACCGTCCACTCATCTGGATAACGTTTATACACGATAGTAGTAGCATCAAAAGCGCGCGAATCAATAGGCAGTAATTGAAGTGAATGTGGATTAGATGAATCGTATAATAATTCTGTAGGGCACATGGTGGTACGATCTGCACTGGAAGGCAGTAAGCGCTGACCATAAAGAAAATAGCATTAATCAGCTCAGACTTGCCGCGAGAAAACTCAGCAACAAAAGCAACATTCAGCTTATCTCCACGAAACCGATCTAACAAGCTCTCAATACGTTGATCAATTTGTGCGTCGTTAAGCTCTTACTCACTCAACTAACTACGATAATTGATGATGCTCTCAGCAAGCTCCCATCTCCATTCTGAGTAAGAAGCAAGGTGACCTTCAAAATGCGTGTCTACCATATTTAATTTCCTCAAAACCAGCTTACTCTTTTGATTATCTCACTCTACCATGCCCATTAATAAATTGAATGAATTGAGAGACTTTATGCCAGCTATTTAAACTAGCTTCTGACAAAAAGTGCTTTTTTTAAGACAAACGTTGGTTGAAACGAATAATTTGTCATAAACGTAGCCAAAGCAATACCGTTTGGTCATGTTCTGCTATCATTCTATCTTAGATATAAATTTTATATAATGAGATTAAAATGAGCGGGCTTAACGCCAACACTCCTAACCCAGTAGACATCAAACTACATCAAGTTTCTAAGTTGTTAGAAATCAAGTTCGATAACAATACAGAGTGCCAGTTATCATGCGAGTTTTTACGTGTGTACTCACCTTCAGCAGAAGTCAAAGGGCATGGCGCTGGACAAGAGGTGCTACAAGTCGGCAAAGAAAATGTGAATATCACTAGCATTGAACCTGTCGGCAATTATGCAATCAAATTGTTTTTCACAGATGGTCATGACACGGGTTTATATTCATGGGATTATTTATATCACTTAGCCGAAAACTACGAAGCACTTTGGTTAGAATACATTGGACAATTAGATGCTGCAGGTCATAAAAGAAACCCTTCAGCTTAAGAGGAATACGTATGAGTGATAAAGAAACACACTTTGGCTTCAAGTCCATCAAAGAAGAAGATAAACAGCAAAAGGTAGGTGAAGTCTTCCATTCTGTCGCGAAAAAATATGACATCATGAATGATGTCATGTCTGCTGGTATGCATCGACTTTGGAAACGATTTACCGTCAATACTAGTGGTGTAAAAACGGGAGATAGTGTGCTCGATATAGCCGGTGGCAGTGGTGATTTGTCTAAACTCTTTAGTCAAAAAGTGGGGCCTACCGGCCAAGTGATTCTCACCGATATCAATGCATCTATGTTGTCTGTCGGCCGTGACAATATGATTGATGCAGGCCTGCAAATGACAGCAACACAATGTAATGCAGAATTTTTGCCCTTTGCCGACAACTCCTTTGACTGCGTCATTGTGGCTTTTGGTCTGCGCAATATGACCCATAAAGACCATGCGCTGAAAGAAATGCAACGTGTGCTTAAAGTGGGAGGTCGCTTATTAGTACTTGAATTTTCAAAAGTATGGGAACCGTTAAGTAAAGCTTATGATGCTTATTCATTTAAATTTTTACCTTTTATGGGTAAATTAATTGCCAATGATGCTGACAGTTACGAATACCTAGCAGAATCTATTCGCATGCATCCAGACCAAGAAACACTCAAGCAAATGATGATTGATGCTGGCTTAAGCAAAGTCGATTACTACAACCTCAGCGCGGGCGTCGTAGCGCTACATAAAGGTTACAACCTGTAAGCATGCCTTATGTTTAAACCCTTCGCCGCTGAATTTTTACAACACATCACCAAGCAAAACAATTGGTCGCGCCAGCACTTGCTTGCTTATGCTGGAAAAGTTGTGCAATTTAATATTGTATTAATTAAGACTAAGTTACTAATTTTAGATGATGGTAGCCTAGGCATTGCACCAAGTAATACTAAAGCAGACGCTAGCATCCATATTCCACCAAGCCTCGCTTTACGCCTCATGGTAAAAGATGAAGCTGCCAAGATGTTAATTAAAGTAGAAGGTGATACCCACTTAGCCACTGACCTTGGCAAAGTGTTGCAGCACATACGCTGGGATGTTGAAGAGGATTTAAGCAAAGTCATTGGAGATATTCCTGCTAATAAAATTGCATCCATTAGTAAAACAGCCGCCTCTACCGCGAAAAAACAGGTGATTAATGTTGTCGAAATGTTGTCTGAATACTGGCAAGAAGAAAAGCCAGTATTGGCAAAAAAATGGCAAGTTGAACTGTTCAATACTGACGTAGATGCTCTACGCAGTGATTTCACCCGTTTAGAAAAAAGACTAGCAAAACTAAAGCAACATACTCAAGAAAGCACAGTAAACTAACATGCATTACCTTCGTTTAATTTATATTATATGGATTGCGCTTTGGTTCCGTCTGGACGACTTCATCAGCCAAGAAACTGAGTTTCAAGCACTGCAATCGTTAATCAAACTCTGTTTTTTTTGGCGTAAAAAAAAACAAGGACGTGAAGTTCGTTTGCGATTAGCCTTAGAAAAACTGGGGCCTATCTTCGTTAAATTTGGTCAAGTACTCTCTACGCGCCGAGACTTACTCCCTGAGGATGTCGCTAATGAGCTCGCTAAACTACAAGATCAAGTTCCGCCTGTAGATTATGTTGAAATCGAACAAACAATTACTGCTGCATTTGACCAGCCGCTCAATAAAATATACAAACAATTTAATACCGAATGTGTTGCCAGTGCATCCGTGGCACAAGTACATTTTGCAACCTTAATCACTGGTGAAGAGGTTGCTGTAAAAGTATTACGGCCTCATATTGAAAAAGTTATCTCACAAGATATCTCCATACTTAAGTCGTTAGCATGGCTGGTACAAACGCTTTCAAAAGAAGCAAAGCGTCTAAAACCACTAGAGATTGTCAAAGAATTTTCAAGGCACACCAAGCATGAGCTTGATTTAACCTTAGAGGCAGCTAACTGTAGCCAGCTAAAACGTAACTTTAGTGGCCGCCATGGCGACAAACAACTATTAATCCCAGATGTACATTGGGACTATTGTCGAAAGTCCGTCATGACAATGGAGCGCATGCACGGTACTTCGATTCGTGACACGAAAGTATTAACGAACAAGGGCATCAACCTTTCAGAACTGGCGCATGATGGCGTTGAAATATTTTTCACCCAAGTCTTTCGTGATGGTTTTTTTCATGCGGACATGCACCCTGGCAATATTCAAGTAACAAATGATGGTCGTTATATCGCATTAGATTTTGGCATTATGGGAAATCTTAATGATGAAGATAAATACTACCTTGCCCGTAATTTTCTAGCCTTCTTTAACCGGGATTATCGTGATGTTGCACAAGCGCATATCGATTCAGGCTGGGTACCAAAAGACACAAGTAGAGAAGAGTTGGAAATTGCTATTCGTGCGATTTGCGAACCAATTTTCAATAAACCCTTAAGTGAGATCTCATTTGGGCGAACCTTATTAAGCCTATTTCAAATGTCACGACGGTTTGGTGTCATCATACAACCACAGCTAATTATGCTGCAAAAAACACTATTAAATATTGAAGGTTTAGGCAGAGACTTAGATTCAAATATTGATTTATGGCAAACAGCACGTCCATTCTTAAAACGTTGGATGAGCGAGCAGTTGGGTTTACGTAAAATGGTTAAAACCCTTAAAAATGAACTGCCATTTATATTAAAAACAGCGCCAGAAATGCCGCGATTAATTCATCGTTGGCTCAACCAACAAACCGGCCATGAACAAGAAGCACCGCTAAACAGTGATATAAAAAAACTGATTATTGTGCAACAGCAGCAAGTAAAATGGCAAAAGCGCCTTACTATCAGTCTAATTCTAGTTGCCATCCTGCAAGTCGCTTTTGTCGCAACAGCCATGCTCAGCTAAACAATAGCTACTTTTGGCAATGTTGGCAGAAGAAGGTGGATCGCTGACCTAAGCGAATATTCTTAATCAGATTGCTACATACCTTACATGGTTGATCAGCTCGGCCATAAACAAAATAAGATTGCTGGAAGTAACCTGGCTTACCATTCACTGCGGCAAAATCTCGCAAACTACTCCCACCAGCTTTCAGCGCGGCTGCTAGCGTTATCTTTATTTCAGCCTCTAACCGTTCACACTGTTTTAGACTCAATTTATTAGCAGGTAACTGGGGGTTGATTCGCGATCGGAAGAGTGATTCATTGGCATAGATATTACCAACACCAACCACAAGCTTTGCGTTCATGATAGTGACTTTAATGGCAGCTTTACGCTTACGCATCTGTTCAAGCAAATACTGACCATTAAAAGCATCACTGAGCGGCTCTGGACCTAATGAACTGAGTAACACATGTGTTTCAGGTGAATCGCCTGCCCATAACACTGCACCAAAGCGTCTTGGGTCATTGAGACGTAGTACTTGCTGGCTTTGGAATTGAATATCAAAGTGATCATGCTTTTCTGGCGGGTAATTTCTATCGAGCAAACTGATATGGCCAGACATACCCAAATGAATAAGCAGCGTACCATTTTCAAACTCAGCTAGGATATATTTTGCACGCCGTTTTAGGCTCAATAAAGATTGATTGGCTAAGGTCGTTGGCAAGTGGTTAGGAATCGGCCAACGCATCGATCGGTTGCGTATCACAACACGGCTTACCGTTTGGTTAATCAGCGGCAACAAGCCCTGTCGCGTTATTTCAACCTCAGGTAATTCCGGCATCTCAATACCGTTATTTGATATTAAGTGGAGGGTTTAACATGGTAAAGCCCATATCATTGTTAAAATGGTAAATAAGACCTTCGTCAGGCCGTGCTAACAACAACTCTGGCGATTCCTGCATCTTATCAAACTGAATGGCTTTTCCATTACTGAGCTTCAGCTTAAGTGACGGGTAAGTCATATGACGGTCTGGTATGTAAGTATCAACAGACTTAGCAGGGCTTTGTTTCCAACTAAACTCTAACCACTCATTCAAATCATTTTGCGTCGGCTTTGCTTCAGCAATACTTGCCTTCCACTTGCCGTCATTAATGTCCATATTCAAACCAGATTCTTCCCACTGCTCTAAATGTGAGAAATCAAACCCAGCCACTAGTTTAGCCTCGCTAGGCGCAAGAATATTCTTATCAACCATCTCGATAGGCTGCGTGCTAGCTGCTTCAGAGTAGCCTGCACTTAACAAGTAGACACCATCTTTATAACCCACATATTGTTCGTCCGTTACCGTGTTATATGTGCCATATAAAAACTGTTCTGGACCAGTTTCATTAGTAATAGTTAACCGTACTAACGGGTTATCTAACCCATATTTAGATAAGTCTATTGCTGGAAACTTGTTTTCACTTTTTGCTGCAACCACCGACAAAATCCGTTGTACCGAGATTTGGTCTGCACGTTGTTTATACGGTGCTTTCATGTGCCAGTAACCATCTATTTTTTCAAAAATGGTTGGTGCCTTAGCTGGAAAATCAACCTTAACTGCCTTAATCCCAGCCAGCTTTAATTGAGAAATTTCATACTTTGGGATATCTTCCAGCTCAGCTGTTGGGCGTAAATATAAAAAAGAAACCAAACCAGCCACAACAGCCAGCATGATTAAATTTAGTAGCCATCTTTTTTTCATTATTTATTTTCTTTATCAGAATAAGCGACTATTAAGCTTTTCTGCGTCTCCACCAGAACCAGAACCCAGCAATAACAAAGCCGAAGGGAATAATAAACTGGAAGCCATGAAACACTGTCCAAGCAACCATACGTGCAGCATCGGTACTTGGTATTGCCATGTTGGCATCTTTTAATGGCATTGGTTGTATCGTAATCAACTCATCATCACCAGCTAACCAGTTAACAATATTAATTCCAAAGTCTAGATTACCACCATTAATCACAAAGGTGTTCGATAAAAAGTTACCATTACCCACTACGACAATACGTTGACCTTTTTTACCATAGGTACGTTCTAAAGCGACTGCTACATTGATTGGTCCACGTTTGTCCGTCTCGGTATCAAAAGTGACTTTCTTATTTTTTACGCCAGATTCTATTTTCTCAGACTCTAACCAACCGTTTGGTGCAACATCGACCAAACGAGCGACTTTCCAGCCAAAGTCATACGATGCTTTTGCATCCACTTCATGCGCTTCTGGGAATAATGTACGTAGTTGAAAATTACGTGTAATCGCATGATCACCATAGACACTATTAAAAGCGATTTTTGCATCGGCACCATATTGCTGTGCAGACATATCTACTGCAATACCAGGAGAGACTTTAATGCCTAAATATTCAGCGACTTCATCTAAGCCATGTAAGTTGTCATCATCCAACAACCACAACACATTACCGCCAGATTCAATATAAGCTTTAATTTTTTTCGCTTCAATTTCAGCTATGTCAACTTGCGGACTTGCAATCACTAACATTGCGCCGTTACTTGGCACATCTTGTGCAATCGTTAAGTCAGGGTTGGCGAACTTAAAGCCTTTGGATTCTAACTGTTTACCAAACTCGCCAATATCGTGATTCTTAATACCTTGTAAATGACGCTCACCATGCCCATCAAGGAACATCACTGGCTTGGTATTGGTACGTGACAAACGCACCAGCAAGTTCGTCATGTCTTGCTCTACGATCGGCGGGAAGATATGTTCAGTCCGTTTATTATATTCAACAACCACTTCACCATCTTGTTTAATATTCGCTTCTTGTGCGAGCTTAGGCTCTTCTGTTGGATTGATAAACGTTAACCGAATATCTTGTTTCGCCCTTTGATAACGGGCAATAAAATCCAACATCCCTTTACGAAAGGTATCGCCACGACTCGCATCATCATTGGTGGCAAATACAGTGATATTCACTGGCCCCTTCATTTGCTCAAGGACTTCTACACTGCCTTGCGTCAATATATTACGGCTCGCTTGCGTAATATCTTTAGCATAACGATATTGATGGGCTAGATAGCCTAAAATCACCACTAAGATTAAAAACAAAATAACAAAAAACCAACTTTGCGCCAATGTTTGGAGCTTTATATTGCGACTCATTTTCATACTGGAACCTGACTAGCCTCTTAAACGGTCTGCGTCTAGACGACGAATCGTTAAAATTAAAAATGTAAGAATAAACAAAAGGAAATAAACAATATCTGCGGTATCAATTAAGCCGCCAGCAAATGATTGGAAATGCTTCATAAAGGAAAGCTGCGCCATGGTGCTGCTTGGATCCCCCGCAAAAAATCGATCTAGGATCATCAATACAAACAAGGAAATAAAACTAAAGATAGCCGCCACAACTGGTTGCGCCGTTAAGCTCGAAAAGTACAAACCCAATGCTGAGAAACTGGCTAGTAATAAAAACAAACCCATTGAATTAGCGATGATGTAACCAAAATCAATATCCGACCAAAGGTTAAGTGTAGAAAGCATCACCGCAATATAAACGATCAAGATGGTTAAAAATGCCACTAGGCCAACAAATTTACCCACTACAATCTCAATAATAGAGAGTGGCGCACTAAATAAAAATGGCAACGTTTGATTACGACGCTCCTCTGAAATGAGTCGCATCGACAATAACGGCACTGCGAATAGCATAATAAAGGAAGCTAAACCATACACGCCTTGACCGACAAACTGCGTTACTCCTACGCGTTCAGCAGGTCGAATAGCACCTGACATCACCTCAAAATAATTATTCACGCCATTTAAATAATTGGTACCAAAAGCAAACATCAACAAAGCTAAAATAACCCAACCCATTGGTGATGCAAACATGCTCTTTAGTTCTTTTCTTGCAATACTAATAATCATACTAAACCTCTCTACGACTACGCCTTAAGCGGAAGTCGACTCCTCTGATGCTTCGGCAGTCTCTTGAGCGCCATCTTGGTACGTCAACTGAATAAACACATCTTCCAAGCTTGTTTGATCTGGTGCGATTTGATACAAACCCCAACCATTTTTAACAGCCGCTTCCACAATCGCTTCCTGTGGCTCTGCGCCCTCTTCAACACGAATGCGCACCATGTTGTTATGAGTTAACTCAGCATCTGAAACGCCTTTAATTTTGGCTACATCAGTCAGCTCAGGTGTTTTATTAAAGCCGATTAACAACTTATTACCCATACGTTGACGCTTGAGTACTTCAATATCACCGTTAAACACCATTTTGCCTTGGTCAATAATTTGCACATGATCACAAATCATTTCTACCTCAGGCAAAATATGAGTAGAGACAACCACACTGTGCTCTTTACCAATTTCTTTAATCAAGCTACGAATGTCGCGAATTTGAACAGGATCTAATCCGACTGTTGGTTCGTCAAGAATCACAACCATTGGGTTATGAATAATCGCTTGTGCAATACCCACACGCTGTTGATATCCATTCGATAGATTTTCTATCAAGCGCTTGCTCATATGGCCTAAGCCACAGCGCTCTTTTGCAACTTCTACCGCTTTTTTAATCTGCCTACCTGGTACATTGTGCAAACGCGCGGCAATGGTCAAATACTCATCAACGGTAAACTCTTTATAGAGCGGACGCATTTCGGGCAAGTACCCAATCAGCTTTTTCGCCTCTTTTGGGTTTTCGATCATATCCACACCACAAATTTTGACACTGCCAAGACTAGGTGCCAAATTACCAGTGAGCATTTTCATGGTGGTTGATTTACCCGCACCATTAGGTCCTAAAAAGCCTAACACTTGCCCTTTTTTGAGCTTAAAACTCACATCACTCACTGCTGCTCGGCCGCCATACAGGCGCGTCAACTCAATTGCTTCTACTGTAAAATCACTCATAAAATCTCATTTATTACACTCTGTAATGACTTGTGCTATGAAACTAAACCGCTGGATAAGTTTCATGCAAAAAGTTATAGTACGATTAATGGATGCCTAATGTAAGGTCAATTATTCACAACCTTTAATTATGGATGAACTTGTACAAACTGTCACGGACTAAACAAGACTTTAGCTCAATGTGCTGGAAATTAACAAAATGACAAAAATGATAAAACTAATTGTAGTATTTTGCTTATGCGTGATGAGCATCAACAGCGCTTTAGCGCAAAGCAGCGTTAAACCATCAATCACAGAAGCGAATGCGGAGTTTGTATATAAGTACCTTCTGGGTGAGATTGCGGGTCAACGTGGCGACTTATCATTAGCTAGCCAGCTATTCTTAGACTTAGCAAAAAAGACACGTGACCCTCGCCTTGCCGAGCGTGCTGCAAAAACAGCCGCCTATGGTCGCCACCAACGATTGGCGTTAGATTCTGCCACTTTATGGGCTGAGCTTGACCCTAGCTCATTAGAGGCGCAACAGGCCACTAGCCAAATGATGATTTCTACTGGTGACATACAAAGTGCAGTGCCTCATATAAAAGAATTGTTAAACAAAGAAGAATCCCGCGCTACTACCTTTTTATACCTCAATGATTTATTAAGAAATCAACAAGACAAAAAAGCAGTATTAACAACCATTAAAGGACTGGCTCAGCCATACCCAGTTTCAGCTGAAGCGCACTTTGCTGTTGCACAAGCCGCTTGGTTTGCACAGGATATGGATGCCGCTGAAAGCGCTATTAAGCAAGCCAGTCAATTACGCCCAGACTGGGAAGTCAGTGCACAAATGCAAGGTCATATTTTAGCTAAAAAATCCCCTGAGAAGGCCGTCGACTTTTATAAAGCCTTTTTAAATAAAAACCCAAAAGCGAACAATTTACGCATGCATTACGCCAAGTTGCTCGTTCGTTTGAAACGTTATGAAGAAGCAAAGCCCGAGTTCACCAAGCTCACTGAGCTCGAAAAGGACAACCCTGATACGAATGCAGTCGTTGGCTTACTCTCACTTGAAGCGAACGAATTGGATATGGCGGAGCAGTATCTCCAGCAATCATTACGTAACGATTTTAAAGATCCAGAGAAAATTTATATGTACCTCGGCATTATTGCTGATCGTAAGAAAAACAAGTCGAAAGCTTTAGAATGGTATGGCAAGATTCACAAAAGTAATCAACACTATTTAGAAGCGCAACTAGCAACAGCCAACATCATCGCACAGACAAAAAACACAGATGCAGCTATTAGCATGCTCGACAACTTGACCGAGCTCACCGTGGCACAAGAAGTCGTTGTTGCGCAAGCGAAAGCCAGCCTATTAGTACAAGATAAGCGCCATCAAGAAGCTTTTGAGTTAATCAAAAAAACTATTAACACCATTCCCAATACACCACAGCTTATTTATGACTACGCAATGGCTGCAGAGCGCATTGGCAAACTAGATTTAATGGAAAATGAGCTAAGGAAAGTAATTCAATTAAAGTCAGATTTCTCAGCCGCTTACAACGCTTTAGGTTACTCGTTTGCAGACCGTAACATCAACTTAAAAGAAGCTAAAGCACTCATAGAAACAGCACACAAATTATCGCCAAGCGACCATTATATTTTAGACAGCTTAGGTTGGGTTGAGTATAGACTAGGTAATTACGCCCTAGCGGTAGAACACTTACGCAAGGCTTACAGCGTCCAAGAGGACCCTGAAATATCAGCACATTTAGGTGAGGTTTTATGGAAGCAAGGTTTGCAAGAGGAAGCCAAAAACATTTGGGGGAAAGCACTAAAAGCATTCCCGGAAAACAGCACCCTTGTCAGCACTTCTAAAAAATTCAACTCTTAAACCGTCACTTGACTATGCTTACATCTGCCAGCCGCACACCACTCTTGTGGTTTATTATAATGCTTTCTTTTACTTTAAATGGTTGCGCGCTGTTTAAACAGAAACCACAAGCAGATACGTCAATCGATTCATCCATATTACATGACCGCCATATGGTGTTAGTTAATAACATTAAGCAGTTTTCAATCAAAGGCCGCTTAGGAGTGATGACGAATCCTAAAGGATTCTCCGGTAGAGTCTCTTGGCAACATACGACAGAAAATGATCATATTGATATATTTTCACCCTTAGGTGGCAAAGTCGCTTATATAACAAAAACACCTCAAGATGTGGCATTAACAAACAACAAAGGTGAGCAAGTGTCAGCAGAGGATGCTGAAACACTCACCGAGAAAACATTAGGCTTCAGATTGCCATTAAGTGGTTTGAGTCATTGGGCCTTAGGCAAGCCAAGCAATACAGGCTTAGTCAACTATGTCACTTGGGATCAAAATGGCAGAATTAACAGAATACAACAAAACGGTTGGGATATCACATACAAAGACTATAGTATGCAGGAAGGTTACTTCTTACCAAAAAAAGTAACCTTAAGGACAGACACACTGATTATCAAATTGATTGCTGAAAAGTGGTCTGACATCAAAACACGATAGGTTTAAAACACCAATAAGCATGTCAGACTTTCAAACGTTTCTAGCTCCTGCAAAAGTGAATGTTTTTTTACACATCACAGGGCAACGTGCAGATGGCTACCATACCTTACAGAGTGCATTTCAACTGCTGGATTTTTGCGACACCATTGCATTAAAACCAACAAGCACGGGTAAGATAAATCGCATCACGCAAATTGAGGCTGTCCCTGAAAGTGAAGATTTATGCGTACGTGCGGCACAAGCCTTACAACAAGCCACGGGATGCACACAAGGTGTAGGCATTCGAATAGAAAAGCGCATCCCAATGGGCGGCGGGCTGGGTGGTGGAAGCTCTGATGCAGCGGCTGTATTATTAGCATTAAATCACTTATGGGCACTGAATTTAAGTCGCAAAGCGCTGATTAAAATTGGCTTAACCCTAGGTGCAGATGTGCCTTTTTTCATCTTTGGCCAAAATGCATGGGCTGAAGGAATTGGTGAAATTTTAACGCCACTGTCATTACCGTCACAATACTATGTCGTTTTAACCCCAGAAATACATGTATCAACTGTTGAAATATTTACACATTCGCGATTGACAAAAGACACGAAACCATTGAAAATAGCGGACTTTTCAAACAGCGCATATTCTAACCAGTTTAGAAATGACCTTGAAAAGATAGTTTGTGAAGAATTTACAGCAGTGGCATCTGCCCTCGAATGGCTTAATCAGTATGGTCAAGCACGTATGAGCGGATCGGGTGCATCTGTTTTTGTAACAGTTAATTCACTAGCAAAGGCAAATACTATTTTTGCACAAAAGCCAACTAATGTACGCGGTTTTGTTGCAAAAGGTTTAAATCAGCATCCTTTGTATGCATTAGCGAATTAGAGTTCAGCACAGTTAACAGTTTATTGGGGAGTCGCCAAGTTGGTTAAGGCACATGGTTTTGATCCATGCATGCGAAGGTTCGAATCCTTCCTCCCCAACCAAGTTTCAACAGCTAAAAGCATGTAGATTAATTGATTTACATGCTTTTCTAATTTTAAAAGGATACATGTGTCAACGACTAGCAACATGATGGTATTCACAGGCAATGCCAATCCTGAATTAGCAGAAGAAGTGACTAGTAACCTTGGCATTCCTTTAGGCCGAGCTGACGTCGGCCGTTTTTCAGATGGTGAAATTAGCCTAGAAATTCTTGAAAACGTGCGTGGTCGTGATGTATTTGTATTGCAATCTACTTGCCATCCAACCAATGAAAGTCTAATGGAAGTCATGGTCATGGTCGATGCGCTACGTCGCTCTTCTGCAGGTCGCATTACGGCTGCTATCCCTTACTTCGGCTACTCAAGACAAGACCGTCGCCCACGTTCAGCACGTGTGGCAATTACGGCAAAAGTAGTGGCTAACATGTTGACTAGTGTCGGCGTTAACCGCTTACTAACGATGGATTTACATGCGGATCAAATCCAAGGTTTCTTTGACATTCCAGTTGATAATATTTACGGTACGCCATTATTACTCGATGATGTTAAAGCACAAAAACACGACAACTTAATCATCGTATCGCCGGATGTCGGTGGTGTAGTGCGAGCCCGCGCAGCAGCCAAATACATTGGTGCTGACTTAGCCATCATTGATAAACGCCGCCCTAAAGCAAACGTGGCCAAGGTGATGAATATTATTGGTGAAGTATCTGGCTTTACTTGTGTACTGATGGATGACATGGTTGATACGGCTAATACGCTCTGCGAAGCCGCTGCCGCGTTAAAAGAAAAAGGAGCTGTTAAAGTAGTCGCCTATGCAACACACCCGATTTTATCGGGTTATGCAGTAGAACGTATTAAAGCATCTGAATTAGACGAACTAGTGGTGACCAATACCATTCCACTAAGAGATGATGCAAAAGCAAGTAAAAAAATTCGCCAACTAAGCGCCGGAGCTTTGTTAGCAGAAACGATTAAACGGATTAGCCAAGAGGAGTCAGTCTCTTCCCTATTTCAAGAATAGATTTTTCCCTGTTATCTGGTCGCGGATAGCAGATTTTATGTAGTACATTTAGGAGTAATATAATGAGTATTGAAATTAAAGCAACCAAACGTGACGTAAAAGGTACGAGTGCGAGCCGCCGCCTACGTCGCTCTGGCGTTGTGCCAGGTGTCGTTTATGGTGGTAGCAATCCAGCCCAACCACTAGAGCTTGATCACAAAGCATTATTTATGGAGTTTCGTCATGAAGCTTTTCACGCATCTATCTTAAGCCTAGAAGTTGATGGCAAAAAAGAGGATGTGTTATTGCGTGATTACCAACTACATCCAGTGCGCAACACAATTCAACACGTTGACTTTCAGCGCGTTTCTGCAACTGAGAAAATTCACGTTAAAGTGCCTTTCCACTTTATTAATGCTGAAACATGTCCTGGCGTTAAAACTGGCGGCGGTATTGTTGGTCATATCCTAAACGAATCTGAAGTAAGCTGCTTGGCGAAAAGCTTGCCAGAGTTTATTGAAGTCGACTTAGGTGTGTTAGAAATCGGTGAATCAATCCACTTATCTGAAATCACAATGCCTGAAGGCGTTGAGTTTACGCAATTGACACATGGCGCTGACCCTGCGGTAAGCTCAATCAACCTACCACGTGCTGCCGTTGCTGAAACAGCTATGGAAGCACCAACAACAGAATTAGCAGGCGAAGCACCTGCTGAAGGCGGTGGTGCACCAGAAGCTGATGCTGAGTAAGTAAAACAGTAGTAAAATAACGCGTATCCTTAAACGGGGTGCGCGTTTTTTTTGCCTATAAGGCAACCAATAGCAAACAAATACTATGAAATTAACATCATGAAACCAGCAATTAAATTATTTGTAGGCTTAGGCAACCCTGGTGATAGATATATGGCCACAAGGCATAATGCCGGATTTTGGTGGGTGGATTTAATAGCAGCACAAATAGGTAGCAGCTTGAGCATAGACACCAAAATGTTTGGTATCGTCGCAAAGTGCAATGGAAACACATGGTTGCTTAAACCAACGACCTTTATGAATGCTAGCGGGAAATCCGTTGCGGCACTAGCTAACTATTACAAAATAAAACCTGAAGAAATATTAGTGGTTCACGATGAACTGGATTTGCCAGCAGGACAAAGCAAACTAAAATTTGGTGGCAGCCATGGTGGTCATAATGGCTTACGTGACATTCACTCTGCATTAGGAACACCAAACTATTGGCGCTTACGTGTCGGTATTAGTCATCCGGGCAATAAAAACGAAGTCGTTAATTACGTGCTGAAAGCACCTAGTAAAGATGAACAAAAAGCCATTAATGACAGTATTGATAATAGTAGCAAAGTATTTGATTACATATTAGCGGGTGACTTTGATCATGCCATGTTAAAGCTGCATACCAAACCTCAGCCTTAATAGTTATTTAACAGATGTCTTTTTAACAGAAGATTTTTTTAGCGTAACCTTCAAACTGTGCTGGCGGTAATGATTTGAAAAAGTAATAGCCTTGTCCATATTCACAGCCATCACTTAACAGAATATTTTTCTGCGCTTTCGTTTCCACTCCCTCAGCAATCACCGCCATTTCCAAGTGATGTGCCATGTCAATAATGGCATGACATAACACCATAAATAAGAACTAAGCGCTTATTCCCATTAAGTTCCTTTTTGTAAATTCAATAAAGGGTTAAAATAACGCGTTAATTTAAATCGAAACAGTCGCTCAAAAGCGTATTACCAAAGGCAAAATTCATATGCAGTGTGGAATCGTTGGCTTACCAAACGTAGGCAAATCAACCTTATTTAACGCCATTACCAAAGCAGGCATTGCGGCAGAAAACTATCCTTTCTGTACCATTGAGCCAAATACTGGAATCGTAGAAGTCCCTGACACCCGCATGCAAGCGCTAATTGATATCGTCAAACCAGAAAATGTACAACCAGCAGCTGTTGAATTTGTCGACATTGCAGGCTTAGTGGCTGGCGCATCAAAAGGTGAAGGCTTAGGCAATAAATTTTTAGCTAACATTCGCGAAACTGATGCCATTGCGCATGTCGTTCGTTGCTTTGATGATAATAATGTGATTCACGTTTCTGGCAAGGTCGACCCCCTTTCAGACATTGAAGTCATCAATACTGAGCTAGCGCTAGCCGATATGGAAACGGTCAGTAAAACGCTTCAGCGCGAAAGTAAAAAATCCAAGTCTGGTGACAAAGATGCAGTCGCACTCACCAAACTATGCATAAAAGTACAAACCCATCTCGATACTGGCGCACCTGTGCGTACGCTGGATTTAGATGAAGATGAAACGCAACTACTTAAACCACTTTGCCTAATTACCGTTAAACCAGTGATGTACTTAGCCAATGTGGACGAAGCTGGCTTTGAAAAAAATCCATACTTAGACAAAGTCGTTGCACTAGGCAAAGAAGAAAATGCACCGGTCGTTTGTATCTGTGCAAAAGTCGAAGGTGAAATTTCAGAGCTAGATGAAGAAGATAAAATCCTCTTCTTAGAAGAACTGGGGCAAGAAGAGCCAGGCTTAAACCGTGTGATTCGCGCTACTTACAGTCTATTAGGTTTACAAACCTACTTTACCGCTGGCGTAAAAGAAGTCCGCGCATGGACGATTAAAAAAGGCTTCACAGCCCCACAAGCAGCTGGTGTTATTCATACTGATTTCGAACGTGGATTTATTCGTGCAGAGATTACGGCTTATGATGACTTTGTGGCTAATAAAGGCCATAAAGGTTCGCAAGAAGCTGGGAAAATGCGTTTAGAAGGTAAGGAATATGTGATGGCTGATGGCGATGTGACCCTATTCCGCTTCAACGTTTAAATACACTGATAATAACCACAAACTCCGTCGTTAAATCAGCTTGCCGATCAAGTGCACTATCTGTGAAGATTTGGCTAGGATTTTGTGATTCTTAGCTGCGTTTAAAAACATCGCAATCACCCCACAATTTCTTTGACAATTCACCTCGAAAACACTAGAATTGCGGGCTTGCTGAAATCGAACAGTTTTTAAAGCTGGTTTTAAAGTACAAAATAATTTAAAAGGTTTATCTGGTGATGTAGCTCAGTTGGTTAGAGCACAGCATTCATAATGCTGGGGTCGAGGGTTCAAGTCCCTCCTTCACCACCAATATAGACGCCCCTTTCGTAAGATTGGGGCGTTTTCAATTTCAGCTCCAGCTAGCACTAGGCTAGCACTAGCGGTTAAACTTCATATAACTTCAATACTCAAATACATCCAGTATTTATGTGCTGGCTTTAGCTCTCACATCTAACACACCACTAGCATTGGTGCAGATATAGGTTCTGTTGTTGAAGTCAAACTCTGTCAGATCACCACCTAATTCATAATCTCTAGCAAAGCTATCATAGTCAATGTAATAGAGAATGCTCTCAGGAACGCTATGCAACCAGCACTCATCAAACAGCTCTGTAGCAGCTTCTTTTAAGCAAACCTCTGCAATGAATCTTATCAAGCCCTTGGCTCAGTGTATAGCCTGCACAGCCGAGTAAGTAATAAAGGTTAATCTTGTCACTGTCGCTTAATGTATCAATATCATCAAACCATGTATTTAGGTTCGCTTGGTTGATGCCACAAGCTTTAAACAGTGCTGCATCATTACCGTCAACAAACTGTATCTCGAACTCTTCGTCTAGGTTGCCGTAGCGGTCAACGTGCATGGTGGCTTTGGTTTCATAGTCCATTGCGCTATCAAAATAAAAACCTGTTGCATCAATATTATATGGTGTTGCATGTAATGTAGTCATGGTCTTGCCTCCTGTATCGTTTTTAGATTGTGCGCATGGAATTGGATCAACTACATGCTGCGCATATGCTGGCTATTCAACTTGATCTGTTTAGATCTTTTGGTTGGTTTATTTGCCATATAAAAACGATGTTAGGAAGCTGGTGTTAAAAGTACCTGTGGCGGATGTCGCTTAGGACTGGGTAGATTATGTTGGTTTAGTAGTAATACAGCATGGGCACAACTATTCGCTAATCAATATCACTGGCTGCAAACCTACATACTGAGGTTGGTGCAGTTTAGTGTGTCGTTGAATGGTGAAGTAAACTTGATGCACCTGACACATATAACCTTTGATGTGTGACCTTTGTGCTGTATTGATAAGTTATAGGTGTTGTTGGGTGAGTTGGCTATTAATGTATTATTTTTTGAAGTATTTCGTACTCTTTAAACTCGTTTGGGTAACTCTTGTATACTCGTTTTTGATTCATGGGGACTCCAATAATTAACAACATTGTCTTTTATTAAAGTTTCCATTTCAATTAGACCAGAACACACCCAAGCTTACATCATCAATACTTGATTGCAAGACCTGACACCTTTTTCCCATTTTCCCGCGTGAGTCCAGCGGCAAAAGGCGGGGATAGAAAGTCAGAGAAATATCAACAAATTAAAATAAATCGAGTCTGACCCCATTGATTTTGTGACCCCCCAAAGCAAAAGTTAGCTTTGGCCGCTTAGTTTCTAATTTTAGCTACAGTTAATAATGGGGGGGGGTTGCCAGCACTTAAACTCGAAGATCCTACTGCTGATAAAAATATTTTTACCAGTTCAGTAATGAATCAGTGCACGCATTTTTGACAAAATTTTTCTTGGCCTCTCTTTTAAGTGTCTAATTTTCTTACGTAATCGTGTTTTAAGTTTTGCAACCCATATAGGACGATTGCCTTGTTTGTAAAGAGCATTGATTATTTTCTTGTCATTTGGTCTATTTTTTACCATAAGGTCGATGTTTTCAGACCAGAGATCTTTTAGACTCTCTCTTATTAAAAGCGTGTTAGTTATAAGATTGGCTGAAAGTTCTCCCTTGAAACTCATAAAATTGCCTAATATACCCAATGCATATAAAGAAGTCATAGTTCGTACACATTTTTCACATTTGCAACAATTATATAAGCCGTCATTTTTAACATCCCCGCAAACTCTTAAATACCTTTGAGCAAGTTTCATATCCGAAATTCTTTTTATCTTATCTATACGTTCTGCCTCGCAAGCGTCATGAATAATAGCTAGTCTTTCATCAGAAAATTTTGGATCTGTCTCTAACCATGATCCCCAAGGTATTTGACCTGCCAAGCTGTGAGTTCCGGGAATTCTAATTTCTTTAATTTCGCCTGCCAAAGCACGTGCGACAGAAGCTAGAGCAAATCCATGGCCGTGCTGAACCCACAGTCCAAAATCTTTTATGACCTTTGCAAAATTACTCTCCACCTCAATCAACCTTAGATTCATTTTTGTAGAAATTTCCACTCCCATTTCATGAACTTTATTTCTTCTATCTATGTCATTCAAACCTATATCAAAACCATAAATAATTATCAAGTCTGTCAGCACTTCTTGGCCTTTAAGAAGCGTAAAAAAAGAATCAACCCCTCCAGAAAAAAAAGCTGCCTTTCTCAAACTGTCAGAAGGAATGGCACTATAAATTTCTTTAGCTGTAATTTCGATATTCGAAAACTGAGGAAAACTGTTAGCAAATAAACCAACAATATTTTGAGCGCCTTGCAAAAAAGTGCTTGAAATGGCGCCATCAACATAAATTGGCTCTTTAAGGCTCATTCCTGCAAGAAGGGCAAGAGGCAAGACAGGCTCAAGTCCGAGCTGCTCTAGAAAAAAATCACTTTTTATGTAAACACTATATACCCTGTTTTTTACTACCAACTCGTAATTGAGCTGTCTTGGTTGATCTGCATTAGAGTCAACTTGCCTAATTAAAATTGTCATGTATCGTAAGCTCTTATGCTAGTGGTTTTTGAGTTGTTACAACGCTTAAACACCAAGGTAAGTTAAAAAAATTGTTCAATGTAATTGCACTCATACTTTTTGATAGCTTCTCTGCAAGAGTATTTGCTTCAAATAAGTTGTCTAAGCCAAAAAACATTTTCATAAAAGTTATCATTTGAATTTGTTTATAATGATTTTCATCATAAACAAACCTAAATCTAATTATACCAAGACCAAGATTATTTACTAACGCTTGTTCTCGACTCGGTTTTTATTAAATAATAGTTTGACGGAACCTAAGTTTTTTCTAAGGTTCATTTCAAACAGACTAGTCCGGCAGTTTCTTAACACTGTCTTTAAAAGATTAACCCGCTCCGTGTGGCAAGTTGCCTCCATAGTTTATTGCTTGCTGGTAATTTTCTTATCAAATGCTTCTATCCCATTCTCATACTGTCTAGCATGTACCAACCCACTTAGTATTTACCTAACTGATAAAACTGCAATTATCTTTTTCATCAACACCTCTTTTGGCAATACACTTATTTTCAAGCGAGTGAAGTATTTCTATCAATACGATTAGACACCTACTGAGTGACTAGTTGATAATTGAACCTAGTAACTTAATAGGTGTATAGTTCGTAACTAAATAAAAAGAGCTTAGGCTCCATATAGAATTAATCTAAGCTAACTTAGCAAACGTACCAATAAAATCTAGACAACTATCTAACTCTATTAGGGTTAGCCACCCATTTATTTTTCTTGCTACCTCTCAATTAGAAGGTCAAATAGTAAGGCTTGGTAGAGGACCATCTATTCAGTATGCCATACGAGACAATGCTAGAGAATTTGAAAATGTACCTACTTAATGATGCCCACTCACTGATTGAGCATGGACATGATTCTGCCGGCAATCTTTTGCTAGGAGATATTGCTAGATGCTAGAGCATCAATTTTTATCCAACCCCTGCTCCAAGTTTAATGTGTCTGATCAAAATCCAGTTTCTAAGCGGTGGAAAGATTTACTACTTACAGAATATTTAGCATTAGAGACACTATGGCAGGGAGGAGTACTTGCCTCAGAATCAAGTATTATTGATTACAGCAATCAAAGTTTTCTACAAATTAGTTGATTTGATCACATTGGTCAAAATGATGGTTATTTTTCCTTTAAAAGATAGAGTTACTCGTCATGAAAAATAAATTTCTCGCAAGATTAATCAAGTATTATCCAAACTTCCTTGAAGGATATGACGATAATTATTTGTATTGGAAAGATGGGGAAAAAATGCCCCTAAATCTTTGCCAGCTTGAGATCAGTGAGCATTATCAAGATGCTATAAATTTTTTAGATCAGTTTAAATTTGATTATAAAAAAACAACCTCGAATAATTTTAATTCAATCCCAGATGGAGACCCTGGAAGAGTAAGATATGAACCATTCCTTAAAAAAATGTATGGTCATTCAGAAGGTCAGGTAAGGAAGAATATGGTTGCAGTTTCTTGGATGCCAAAAATAAGCAAAAAAAGAATTTTAGTAACACAGGTCAATAATATTCATCAAAGAGTCCACGCAATTTCTTCAGAATTAGAATTGTTGGCTGCAAAGCACATGAAGTTTGTAAAAAAAATAGGAGGGGGGTTTAACTGGAGGTTTATTAAAGATTCAAATCATTTAAGCCCCCATGCTTTTGGCATAGCTATAGACATAAATTCAAAATTTTCTGACTATTGGAAATGGGCTAATCCAAATAAAATAACTTATAGAAACAAAATACCTTTTGAGATTGTAAAAATCTTCGAAAAATATGGCTTTATATGGGGAGGAAAATGGTGGCATTTTGATACCATGCATTTTGAATACCGCCCAGAATTCTTTGATGAAATATCTTCCCCAAGACCCAAGAAAATTCTCTTTCTAACTCAAGGGCGAAACTTATATGGCTCTGAACGTCAACTTGCTAATTTAATTAACAATATTGACAGGAATCAATTTGATCCAATCGTTATTCATTCAGACTATTTAAGTCATTTAGGATTCTCTAGTAATAATCTTATAGTCCGTGAATTAAATCTTAGTCCATGGAGAAAATTAAAAAATATTTTCTCAAGGTATGTAGATGCAATTAAATTGCTGAAATTTTGTAAAGATAGTAAGGTTGATTTAATCCACTGTAGCTATCAGTGGCTATATCCATATGCATTATTTGTATCAAAAAGACTAAATGTCCCTTTAATTCAGCATATTAGGCGACCAAATAATAATAATGTATACAAATACGGCTATGGTAAAGCACAGGCGATAATAGTAATCTCCAAACGCATAGCAAATGAATTCTCAAAATTTTCTTCTAAAACACACATAATTTACGATTCCGTTGATGAATCTTTTTTTGGTGAATCTAATGCGTGTATTCTTAAAAAAGAATTCTCGCTATCGGATCAGATTCTTTTTGGTGTTGTAGGCAGAATCTACAGTAGTAAAAAACAGCTTGAATTTATTAAAAGTGCAAAAATCTTAATAGATGAGGGAGTAAATACAGTGTTTTTTATTATCGGGAAAGTTGATGACATCGACTATTACAAGCAATTAAGAGAATATGTATTAGATAATAACCTCTCTGATAAAGTTATATTTTTGGGGCATAGGGATGATATGGTTGATGTTTTAAGCTCGCTTGATGTTTTAGTGTCCTTCAGTGGTGGATCAGTAATGTATGAAGCGATGGCTTTATCTAAAACAGTGATTTCCGTTGGATTTACAGATCCAATCAATGCATCTCATCTATTAGACGGCATAACAGGTTTTGTCATAAGCTCGTCAGAAAAAGGTAATGTTTCTGCACTAATGAAAAAAGTCGCACTCGATAGTGAGTTAAGGAAGTTGATTGGTGAAAACGCCAAGAGAAGAGCCCTTTCCCATTTGTCATCTGAAGTTCAAGCAAGTAGAACCCAGGAGATTTATACCAACCTTTTGTTTTAAAAATAGCTGAGGGTCCTGGTCTAATTGAAATGGACACTTTAATAAAAGACAATGTTGTTAATTATTGGAGTGTTCTGGTCAAGTCGTAGTGGACACATTCAATTCGGATAATTCAAACCTCATCTTCGATAGGTCGTCATTGGATGAATGAAACCTATCGATGTTGTAGTAGCGTATATACGTGGCCACGTTATTTTTCATATGCTTTCTCGTTGGTGTAGCTTCAGTTTCAGGCTACCGAAGAACCGTTCAACGACGGCAGTATCCCAACACGCGCCAACATCGCCCATTGAGGATCGTAACCTATTCTTGTCCAGCAGCTTATGAGATATTGTGAATGTCAGGGCAAAAGGCAAGACCTGACACCTTTTAAGTGGAAGCGCCCTGCCCCTCAATTTTACGTTAGGAGTCAAATATGGTAGATACAACAAATCTCGCATACAGCTACAAAGGCGATATTCAAAACCTTGTTACTGGTGTAAAAAAGTCATGTGAAAAAATGTCTCTCGTACTAAAAGATGAGTCCGTAAATTCCGACAGCTTTTCAATTACCGCGTCTCAAAAAACAAATTGGTTTTCAACTAATTGGCCAGTGAAATTCAATATCACAGCCGAGAAAGTTGGTGAAACCTACGCTTTATTTATCAATGGGGCATCATCAATGGGCTCTTTAACCCAATCAGGAAATAATCACGCAAAAGCCCAAGAGCTGCTTTCCTTAATAAAAGTCTATTCCCCATCGAACTAAAATGCGCCACTTCATCCACTACCACAACACCAAAAACATAGGCTATCCCGCATCAGCAATCCCGACCCCACGAAAATCAAGCTGGCTGACCCCTTGATTTCTTGTTTATTGTTAAAGCGCATAAAGCGATATTATCCATATTTGATATGCTAATATCATAATAAGTATGGAAGTACTATCCGCCTATATACCATTAATACGTGGGCAATGGCTTCCGCTTATTAATACTGTTAGGCAAAACATAAATGAATATAGTTATGAAGTTCATCTACTCAGCTGCAATAATTATTGCGGGTATGCTTATTTCAGCTGTAGTAAAAGATATAGTTGGTGTTGGGCAATTTATTGTCTTAGGCATAACGGTTGTTATTGTTTTATGGTATAGAGTAAAAAATGAATAAATTTATTATTTCCACTCACTGCATCAGCTGAATTTAAACTCTACACGATAGATAATAAATTCGATGTGGCTTTACCGGCAAGCCCAGTATTAACTGGAGAAACGGGTAGCGGTAAAAACAGATATAAAAGCTATAACCATACAGATGAAAACAATATTATTATTTATAATGCAACATACCAGGTCGGCACAGCGCGCTTCAATAAAAATGAGGTAAATGATGCTTTAGGCTATTATGTGTAAGGGCAGATACAATCTGTTAATGGAAAATTAATATCAAAACAAAACAAAATAATTGAGGGTAATAAATCAGTGGTTTTCTCGATTAGTTTTCAACTTCAAGGAGTCTCTGGCAGAAAATATAGTGTGGCTTCATACAAGAATGGGCATTTTTATCAGTGGTCTGTCCAAGACTTTCCTGAGCACAGCAAATTAGCTGCAAAAAACATATTTAACAAATATGTGGGGAGTTTTTCTATTAAGTAATAGACCTACAATCAAAAATCAAGGGGTCAGATACTGTCTTGAAAAACAAGCTCAATTTGCCTGTTGTTGATAATTAATATCAAAAAGTTTTCCTGATTTCAACACGCCATAGGCCAACACCAGTAGTTTTCGCATGACTGCAACTAAGGCCACTTTTTTGGGTTTCCCCCTGGCCTGAAGCTGGTCATATAAATCAATCATCAGCGGGTTAAATATGACGGCGACTAAGGCAGGCATATAGAGTAACTCGATTGATTCTGAAGCTTAAGTAAAAGATGTCAGGTCTTGCCTTTTGCATGCGAAAGTCAGGGGCAGGTCTTGCATCATGCATTACTGCTTTCTTTATGGCTCGACTTACTGTTGAGTTATGCACTTTAAACTTATCCGCAATTAGTGTCATTGCACTGAATAGTATTAAGGTAGATATTTCAGCGTCGCTCAATATGAAAATTATTGGAGGTGTAGAGCCTGACGAAAAGACACATATCTTAATCACAGCCTACAATGTTGGTGATAGACCAACGACCATAACCAACTTGGTAGTAATGCATTTCGGTTCATGATGGAATGCGTATATTACCAAGCGAAAACCTAAAAAAACTTTCATTGTTGGCCAGCCATCGGAAGCGCAATCTATTCCATATCGTTTTGAAGTGGGTGTCCAATGAATGGGTTTTGCTGACCAATCCGATGATCTTGTTAACATGGCAAATGATGGTTATTTATTCTTCATCTAGTATACGACTCAATCAGGTCGCGGCCATCGCACTCGTATCAAAAACCAAGAAGCAGAGTAAAGAATCATGATTTCCATCGCGGGACTGTCGCCTAATTTAAACGTTAGTTTTAGAATAGGATATA
This sequence comes from Methylophilaceae bacterium, assembly GCA_047634755.1. GTDB lineage: Bacteria > Pseudomonadota > Gammaproteobacteria > Burkholderiales > Methylophilaceae. The sequence goes on along the minus strand of JBLIIL010000003.1, from coordinate 30,975 downwards.
TAGGACGTTTACTAACAATTGCTGGGGCATTAGTTACAGCTGTTTATTCAATATTGATAGTCTGGCTCATGGATGATCGTGTCACTCAGTTAACTACAATGCCACTAAACGAACTTGGAGATTTTTTTGCTGGTGTATTTGGTCCATTGGCAATATTTTGGGTAATCCTCGGGGTTCTTCAACAAGGGAAAGAGCTAAATAACTCGGTTAAACAACAAAAACAACTGGTAGAAGTATCAAGGCAACAAGTCGAAGCAGCGAATGAGTCTATGAAATATGAGAGGCAAAGACAAGCTGACTAGGAAATCTCTTACTACTTCCCGATTAGGTGCAATGGAATCATTGGTTAAATTCATTACCGCTTTATACCAATGTGGCAATGGCTCAGTAAACTAGCAGTATGTAATCATACTTAAGGCTACTGACGGTATATTTAGTTTCAATAAGACTTACAACCCTATTCAACAAAGCATACAAGCATTTGTTCGATTGGCTCTTTCACCACCAAAATAAAACATCATCACCTCAACCTCGACTGGCGGATTCCGAAATATTATCGTATGATATGAGCTTGATTGCAAAATCAAAACGCCTTGGGGTGGCTTTAATGCCTGAGATCTCTTAAGTGAGGGACCCAATGAACCTGATCCAGTTAATACTGGCGTAGGGACAGGCAGAGCATTATTACTATAGCAATTTAGTCTTTTGGCGTTCACTCTTTTTTTTGTGTCACCAAATCGACTTCACTTCTACTGCTAATCTCTCCTGTCCTTTTTATGATGTATATATAGAAAGGATGACCTTTGAAACCGATTACTAAGCGTTTATCGCTAATTGGCCTCTTATTAACCAGCCCTGCTTTTGCAGCGGATGAGTTAACAATCGATGTACCTGCTGTGATTACTAGTGCAGATTTTCGCCCTAGCACAGCTGCTGAAACCCCTGTTAGTTTGACCGAAATTGATAAAGAAACCATTCAATCACGTGGTGCGCAGCATCTTGAAGAAGTTTTGAATCTTGCACCAAATGTGAACGTTTCTAGCGGCGCGTCACGCAGTAGATTCTACCAAATACGAGGCATGGGTATTCGTAGCCAATATAACAGCCCTATTAATCCTTCCGTTGGCTTAATTATTGATGGCATTGATTTCAGCCGCATTGGTGGCGCTTCTACCCTATTTGATATTGATTCTGTTGAAGTATTGCGTGGTCCTCAAGGCACTAAGTTTGGACCAAATGCAATCGCTGGTGTAATTACGATGCGCAGTGCGGAACCAACAAAAGAATTTAAAATGCGCGCGCAGACAGGCTTTGCTGAATATAATACCCGTAACTTTGGTGCTACTGTAAGCGGTACAATTGTTGAAGACCAACTACTTGGTCGCGCTTCAATTTACAGCCATAAATCAGACGGCTATATGGATAACGACACCTTAGACCGTGATAATACGCAAAACCAAGATGAGTTAACCTTTCGCAGTAAATTTAAGTTGTTCGCAACTGAAAATTTAACGTTTGACTTTACCTTTATGCATTTAGATATTAATAATGGATACGATGCATTTACATTAGACAATAGTCGAAATAGCAAAGCTGATGAGCCAGGTGTAGACGAACAAAATACAAACGCATTTGCTGTTAAAGTAAACTGGCAACTATCGGATGCAGTAATACTTCAATCCGAAATGACCTATCTAAACTCTGACTCTGCCTATAGTTTTGACGGGGATTGGTCAAAAGGCCTTGCGATTGGTTATAGCGGTGGTGAAAAATATAAACGCGATCGTGATAACTACTCTTTTGAAGTCCGTGCATTATCTGACAAAGCAGGTCGTATTTTTAATGAGTCAACTGATTGGACAATAGGCGTTTACCATTTCAATCAAGATGAGGCGTTCAATTCTCACGCTGATTATGGGTATGGTTTAACTCAAATTGATGGTGATTACAATACAGAGAACACAGCAGTATTTGGTCAATTAGATAGCCGTTTAACAGACAAGTTAACGTTAGTCACTGGTGCACGTATTGAGCGCTTTGAAGCGCAATATGATGATGCAGGTATTGTTAGAGGTGCTGCAAGTAGTCTTAAAACAGATATTAGTGAGGTCCTATACGGCACCAAATTAGGTTTGAACTATCAAGCAAACAAAGAACAGTTACTTTACACTTCATTAACACGCGGATATAAGCCAGGCGGTATTAATGACGATAATAGAATTGCTGCTAACGCGCGAGAATTTAATACCGAATATATGTGGAATCTTGAAGCTGGTGTGAAATCTAGCTGGCTGGATGGCACGTTAATGACTAATTTCTCCGCTTTTTATGCGAAACGTAAAGATGCACAAACAAAGAGCTCTACTCAAGAGGTTGGTGAGCCTAGATTTATTGAGTTTACTAACAATGCTTCTGAAGCGACACATATGGGTATTGAGGCGGGACTAGACTGGTTCTTAACTGATCAGTTTCGTGTAATTGGGTCACTTGGTTTGCTCGATGCTGAATTTGATGAATATAAAAATCCAGACGCTGATGCACTAAACGTTGATGGTCGTGACGTTGCAAATGCCCCCTCTTACCAATATAGCTTAGGTGCTGAGTGGTATGTAGCACCAAAATGGACAGTACGTGCTAATGTTGAAGGTAAAGATGCGTTCTACTTTTCTGACAGCCATAACTCAAGATCAAATGCTTATGCACTAGTGAATACCAGTGTTGATTACACAACTAAACACTGGAAAACAACACTATGGGTCCGGAATTTGTTTGATAAAGATTATGCAACACGCGGTTTCTTCTTTGACCTTTCCGGCGGTACTAACCCTCAAGGTTATCAGCAACTTGGCGAGCCACGTATCGGTGGGGTAACAGTCACTTACGACTATTAATCGTTAATCAAAGAGGGTGGCAACGCCCTCTTCTTTTAAAATAATTGCAGGAGTAAGAACATGCGTATTTCTTTAGACATTAGTCTTTACCCATTAACTGAGGATTATATTGATCCAATTTTGGAATTTATTCTGCAATTAGAAACCAATCAAAAATTAGTGGTTAAACGGAATAGCTTAAGCACTCAAGTCTTTGGTGAATACCGTGACGTGATGGATTGTATTGATCGCGAAATGGAAGCGGTATTCGAAGCATTGCCACACAGTGTATTTGCCATGAAATTTATCGGTACTGATCGCGCCGATGTTGTAGACGTATAACGGTTTAATCATCATGGAAAACATAATACTCAACACCATCATCACTGGCTTTGCACAAATGTCAGGGTGGGAGATTGCTGCCGCCTTAATGAGCGTGGCCTATATTCTGCTCGCGTCAAAAGAATCACAATGGTGTTGGCCGTTTGCGTTTTTCAGCACGATTATTTACACCATATTGTTCTGGGAAGGTCAGCTTCCCATGCAGGCCTTACTCAATTTCTACTATATCGGCATGGCGATTTATGGTTATTGGCTATGGCGCAAGCATGGCAAAACCGAAGACACATTAGCGATTACCAGTTGGGGGTGGTCTAAGAACCTCGCCTTTATCGCCATTGGTCTTATTATCAGTGCCGCCGCTACTTATTACTTAACGATAAATAACCAATCACAAAGCCCTGCGCTAGATGCTTATACCACTGTGTTTGCCGTCATGAACACATGGCTAATGGCGAAGAAGATTCTGCAGAACTGGCTCTATTGGGTGATTATCGATGCCGCCGCAGTCGTGTTGTATGTTGAAACCAGTTATTACGCTACAGCCGCTTTATTCGTCCTCAATACCATCCTAGCCATTGCTGGCTATATCAGTTGGGTTAAGTTGCATAAGCAGCAAGCGGTTTAATAACAATAATTAAGCCCGTTTCATCCATTGCGCTAAATCCGTCTTGCCCAACACCTGCATTAAAAACAACAGTAATTGATAACATGGCTTCTGCGCTGAGTAATCAGGCCAGTCATGCGTTGTTGTATATGTCGTTTTAAACAAAGCAAATTGTGGCGGCGTTAAAATGTATGCCAACAGCACTAAATCCAAGGCGCGAGGCGCCATCACAAAAGCATCTAAATCAATCAACGCCAATGTATCATGTACATCAGCCTGCGCATGGTCTACCCTTCTAAATTGATCCCAACGCAAATCCAACATTATCGGAACGAATGTCGTTTCTTGTAACTGACTAGCCTGCGATAACACATCCTGTAATAACGCTTCTGGAACGCTCACCGCATTTTTAGCGGCTAATGCTGATAGTGTGTCATGTAAACGTTCACCCCACTCAGCGGCTTGATACGTTGGTGCATAGAAGCCTCCCCAAGTTGAATGCGTCATTTGATGTAACTGCGTGATATGTTTTGCCAATTGCACCACCATCGCATCCGTCACTTGCGAAGCCTCAACATCAACACCCTCAATAAAACGTGTTAATACAAAATCATGCGCAAATTCACCACGGCTAGATGCCACGAAATCTGGCACTGCATACAATCCTTGCATGCTTAGCAATTCATGTGTTTGCTGAATCTGCGCTAAGTTATTCGGGAAGTCAGCGCCAAACAATAGGTTTAACCCCTGCCAAAAACCTGATTGAACCACCACCTCTTCATCACACACCTTCAACACCATACGCCCATCAGCTGTATCGCATAAAAACACTTGATGCGTACTGTCTTCGAATTGGCTTGGTAACGCAGTGGGCGCTATGATTAAACGCGGTAGGTTCGCTTGTTCTGATGGGGTTAGTATTGGGTAAGTGAGCATATTTTGCAATTATTAAAATTGATTAGGATCTTTAATGTCAGCAGCTATTATACAAGGCTAAATACTTGCAGTAATGATTGTCTAAACTTACCCTGAATCAATCACTATAATTATAAATAAGGCTATGATGAGAGCCAATTCAACTCTGTATTCAACATCAAATCAATATGCAAATTCCAATCAATAGATCCACGCAAGAAAATGCTAACAAGTGCGCATTATTTAATCTTGGCTTTCGACCCTTTTTCTTAGGCGCAGGTATTTTTAGCATTGTTTCTATTGCCTTGTGGATGGCGGTTTATTGATCTAATGGTTTAATTACGATTAATCACATTTCAGCTAGCCAATGACATGTGCATGAAATGCTATATGGTTATGGCATGGCGGTGGTGGTGGCTGGATTTTTATTAACGGCTGTTAACACTGGCCGGGTGTCCCTACCATTTTTGGTAAGCCGCTAATATTACTGTTTGCACTTTGGGCTGCGGCAAGAATATTTTTTTTATTCGGCACCTCCTTTTTACCATGGACGGCTGCCGTAGACTTGCTATTTGGATTGATGTTGCTTGTCTTTATTAGCATCCCTATTTTCAATAGCTAAAATGTGAATGCAATTAGCTGTTGTGAGTAAAGTGCTGCTGTTATGTGTTGGTAACTTTGTGTTTTTTCTTGGTTACTTTGATGTGATTGCTAAAGGTATGCTCTATGCGATTACTGGTGCCGCGCTATTATTTATTATCTTAATTTTGATGATTATTCACCGCATTATTCCATTCTTTATTGAACGTGGTGTGACGATGTGTGAAAGTGAAGCCAGAGTACAATTAACGTAATATAAATGGTTAGACATGAGCATTTTATTTGTCTTTCTCGCGTTATTCATCAATGTTATCTTCGTACAAGCCCCTTACTTGACGACCTTATTCGCTTGGACTTTATTTGCCTTAAACGGCTTCCGTTTTTACAACTGGCATACGGTAGGCATCTGGCGTGTACCACTGCTATGGAGTTTATATTGTTCTGCTTGGTTCATTAATATCGGCTTTGTGTTCTTTGCCTTACAAGCCGACAATAGCAACATGTCTATTTTGACATTACATCTATCTACCGTCAGCGGAATTGGCTTAATCACTATTGGCATGATGCCTAGTGTGGCATTAGGTCATACAGGCCGCGATATTAGAAAGCCTTCACCTTGGGTTGCCATTGCTTTCGCTAGTATCATCGCAAGCGTTGTATTCCGCATGTTCATACCGATGATAACGTCACAGTTTTACACGTTATGGGTATTAGTCGCCGCTATCTTTTGGGTGCTGGTTTTACTATTTTTATCAGCATTTACATGCCAATATTATTAAAGCCTAGGGCTGATGGTGCTTTCGGTTAGCAGCCTCATGTAGGGCGCAATAACTGCAAGGCATTGCGCCGCATGTTGTCACTTTTTCGTACGGCGCAATGCACTCCGCTTATTGTCGCCCTACAAACCCTTTAAAAAATGATTTAACGATTCAACTACCTGAAAGCTATTCTCTCGTACAAAGTCACTAGGTTGTTTTAAATCTGGTACGACAACGACATCTAAATTAGCCGCAATCGCTGCGCGCGCACCCGGCTCGCTATCTTCAAAAGCAATACATTCATTAGTTGCAAACGTGACATGATCTTGTAGACGCTCCATGGCTAGCAGATAGATATCAGGATGCGGTTTGCCGTTTTCGACTTCATGACCACTACTGATAATAGTGAAGTAGTCGCGTACGCCAACTGCGCTTAGGCGTTCTTCGATATGGCTAATGGGGGAAGATGAAGCAACGCTGCAAATAATGTCTCGCTCTTGATAGTGCTTTAATAAAGCTAATGCGCCTGTTTTGAGCGGGAAGACATTACCATCTTTATCCAAGTCTGCATTGATGCAATGCATCACATGTTGAAAGTTATCGTCTCCACCAAGCTGTTTGGTCATGATACGGGTAGCATCTGGCCACGCTCTGCCAATGAGTTCCGCATACTCGGCTTGCGTGTAGGTAATATCGATTTTTTTAGCTGCCGCAATGCAGGCTTGCATAATCATGCGCTCTGAGTCGATTAATAGACCATCCATATCGAAGATGACTGCTTTGATGACTGGTTTTTTGTTTGCTTGTGTCACTTGTATTGTTATCGCTTTTTTAAAAGCACTTTCAAATAAAGGATGACTTTACCACACCTGCTGCCTTTACCCGTGTGAGCGATACAGCCTAACGATACCAATCGTGCGGACACAAAAAAGCCCAACCGAAGTTGAGCTTTTTAGTTTTTGCAGGGAATAAATCTGCAAGTTATTTTTTACGCTAGCTTATTTGTTCATTACGTACATTGTTACTTCAAAACCAAAACGCATTTCTGTAGCTGCCGGTGTTGTCCACATAATAATTCTCGTTCGGTTTTGTAACACATCCGTGTGATGTCTTAGTATGATTACCATATTACAGACAAAGCGATTTTTTATCGCTATGCGCATCACGTAATGCTGCCTAGTGACTTTACGTAATCGTTTTATTGCTCACGACGGCAAGGAAATCGGTTGGTAACTAGGTAGCTACTTAGCCTTAAAGGGGCCACGACCTTCTAGCTCTGATGTATAGACTTCCATACCATTCGCTTCTCTGGCTAAGAAGCCTTTAATCGCGACTTCAAAATCTGGGTGATTAATTTTATGATACGAGCATGTTGGCCGCGGTTTGAAGCCACGTGCCAACTTATGCTCCCCTTGCGCGCCGCCTTCAAAGTATTGAATATTTTCAGCGATGCAAAATTGTTGCGCTTGGTAATAGCAAAGTTCAAAGTGTAAACCTGAGACAAACTGCGTCGCGCCCCAATAGCGTCCATACAAGGTCGTATCATCATAAAAATTCAAGGTGCTGGCGATAGGATCACCTTCAATTTCCGCCATGATGAGCAAGATATGCTGTGACATGGTTTGCGCGATTGTTTCAAAAAATGCACGCGTTAAATACGGCGTTGAGCGATGCTCTTCATACGTTTTGCAATAACATTGATAGAAAAAATCCCAATCCGCTTGCGTCGCTTCTGCGCCTTTAATCAAACGGCAAGTCACGCCTGCTTGTGAAACCTTCTTACGCTCTTGATGGATTTTTTTACGTTTGTTATGGCTTAGGCTCTGCAAGAAGTGTTCGAAGGATTCATACGCTTCATTCTCCCATCGGAACTGTACGCCAGTCCGTTTTATCCAGCCCACTTTTTCTAATAGCGCGGCATCAGCATCGTCAGGAAATAATACATGTGCACTAGATAACTCATGTTGTCGCATCACAGATTCAAGCGCTTCAATTAAATGCAATTTGGTTTCGTTGTTGTTTGCGAGTAAGCGTGCACTAGTAATGGGCGAAAATGGAATAGCAGCGATTAATTTAGGATAGTAAGCAAAGCCACTTTTCTCATAAGCATCCGCCCATGCCCAGTCAAAGACATATTCGCCATAGGAATGTGATTTGATATACAGCGGAATAGCGCCAATCAATGTTTGTTGTTCGCGAATAATCATGATGGCAGGATTCCAACCTGTGCCTTCGCCAACAGAACCTGAGGTTTCTAACGCGGCTAAGAATGCATGGTTGAGTAGTGGCATCCCTGCACTTAATGCATTCCACTCACTCGCATCAAATTCGGCAATAGAGCCAACGATTTGAACAACAGTTTGATTGGGACTAGCCATGCCTCTACTTTAGCTTAGACAATTATAAAAACAATAAAACTTCATATTGAAGCCTTTCTATTGGTGTAATACTGAGAAGGGTGACTAGCTTGGATGTTGTTCTATCGTTGCCGCTTTCTTAGATTCTTTAGGTTGTGCTGCTTTTTTTTTAATTTCAGCTTCTGCTGCTTTAATACGTTGCACTTCTAATTTTGCTTCAGCGGCTCTGTGCCGTTCACTCCATTTAGCTTGTGCCAACTCAAGTTCATCAAAAGTAATAACATTATCTTCATCAATATCAACCGCATTAAAGTGACGTGCAATCTGTGGGAGACATTCTGTGACTTCTTGTCGGTCTAAGGAGTCATCCAAATCATTATTGCAACGCACAAATCGTTGTTTTAGGCTGTTTCTCATTAACAGGCGCTGACGTTTGATTTTAATATGTTCTGGATCGTTCTTTCTAGCAAAGTCAGTTAATGCTTTGCGCAACCGCGCACGATCAACTGGACTAAAATTATACTCAAGTGTTTTGCTCAAGCCATAGCTAGGCTCATCTGTATCGTCTAACTCTGGCGCCACATCGCTCGCTTCTAAATCCGTGTTTGAATCAGCAAGTGAAGGAAAAATAAAAACTGCACCTAATACCACAAGCAGTGCCATCTGTGACCAAAAAAAGAGTTTATTTATTAGCATATTTCGTTATTTCATATCCCAATCAATCGACTGAACTTCAACAGCGGAGAAGTATAATGGGACAACTTTGTAAGTGGAATGTTTCATAAAAAAGCCGAATTGTAAAAAATTGTAACTTAGCTGTTTGTTGATTAACCTCAATAATCCAAAGGATTTTATGCATAAAAGCTCCTCTAAATAATAGACTCATCCTTTCCGAACACCTATACTAATTCATTATTAAATTACAAAACAACTCAACTGACTTAGAAGAGACAATCGAAATGTCTGAAAAGAAAAAAATATTAATGGTCGATGATGATGCACGGATGCGTGAATTGTTACAACGCTACCTAACGGAACAAGGCTTTGATATTAAAACGGTGTCTGATTCAGCGGAAATGGACACTGCTCTAGAATCCGAGCAGTTTGACTTATTCGTGTTAGATTTAATGTTGCCTAACGAAGATGGCTTAGCGATATGCCGCAGGCTACGTGGAAATAACGTAACCACTCCGATTATTATGCTCACAGCCCGTGGTGATGAAGTGGATCGCATTATTGGCTTGGAAATGGGCGCTGATGATTATCTACCGAAACCATTTAACCCTCGTGAGCTATTGGCACGTATTAATGCAATTATGCGCCGCCATCTGCAAAATACGGACTCAGGCGGGCCAACCACACAAGAAACATTCCCTTTTGGCGATTTTGTATTTGATGCGGCGAATCGCAGCTTAAGTAAAGATGGTGCCAACATCACGATTACTAGCGGTGAATTTTCTTTATTAAAAGTGTTTACTGACCACCCTAGACAGCCGCTATCCCGCGACCGTTTAATGCAATTGGCACGAGGACGAGAGCTTGATGTTTTCGACCGCAGTATTGATGTACAAGTATCACGTTTACGTCGCTTAATCGAACCAAACCCAACGCAACCGCGCTTTTTGAAAACCATGTGGGGATTTGGCTATGTGTTTATTCCTGATGGCGAAGCTAGCGCTTAAGCACTTGGGTTTATTACTGACATTATATTAATAGCTTAAATTGAGACTACTTCCCCGCACAATTTTAGCTAGGTTAATGCTGCTGATTGCTATTTTATTGGCAATTAGCATTTATGGCTCGTTAAAAATCTTTGATTTCTTTGGGCGTGAACCACGTGCAGAGATGGCTGCATTACAGGCTGTCACCATCGTTAATTACACCCGTGCATCACTCATTGCCTCTCATGAAAACAGAAGAAGCGCATTGCTTTTCGAACTATCTGGCCGTGAAGGCGTACGTGTTTATTCAGCCGATTTCATGGAGCAAATCGAGCCTCTCCCCAGCGACCCCTTTGTGCACCTGCTTGCGCAAAAAATACGTCAACGTTTAGGAGCGGAAACCATTATTACGGTTGATCACTATGGCATTCCCGGCTTGTGGATTAGCTTTAATGTAAAACTGGATGACTTTTGGGTTGTGGTTCCTAACATCCAGGCAGACCGCCCTTTCCCATGGCATTGGTTAGGCTGGGGCGCATTAATTGGATTGCTATCCTTGGCCGGCGCTTACATTACGGCGGCTCGCATCAATCGCCCACTGAGTTTTCTAGCGCATGCAGCCGATAAGCTGCGTAATGGTGAACTCGCCCCAAGGCTCCCTGAGGATAGCTTGGATGAACTAAGCGAGGTGAACCAAACCTTTAATGAACTGGCTGATGCCTTGGTCAGGCTGGACAGTGAACGTAACTTATTGCTGGCTGGTGTTTCACATGATATCCGCACCCCATTAGCGCGTTTACGTCTTGCCGTAGAAATGCTATCTGACGATGAGTCTGCCCAAATGAAAGAAGGCATGATTGAGGATATTGCGGACATGGATAATATCATTCATCAGTTTTTAGACTTTGTTCGCGGTGTTGAAGGGGAATCTACCAAAATGATGGATATTAATGTATTACTAAGAGCGCTTACCGAGCGCCAAGCACGCGCAGGTCGCCAACTTGAGATTAAATTAAGCCCTAGCTACTTCATTCCACTTCGCCCACTAGCCATGCAGCGCTTACTCGATAACTTAGTTGGGAATGCATATGCTTACACGAAAGGTGAAGTGGTGGTTGAAAGCAAAATAACAGCAAATATTATTATGATTAGCGTATTAGATCATGGGCCTGGCATTCCTAAAGATCAAGCCGAACGCTTGCTCAGACCATTTGAACGTTTGAATAGTGCGCGCACCAAAAATGAAGGTGGTAGTGGGCTAGGGCTCGCCATCTGTAACCGTATTGCAAAACTGCATCACGGCAGTTTACAATTAATTAACCGTGAAAGTGGTGGTCTAGAAGCACGGCTATCACTCCCTATTCAACATCGGTAGCAATGGCTCCTTTAGTGCCTAGTGGGTGCCTTCCAAACGGTTGCGCCCACTTTGCTTAGCTGAGTACAATAGCTTTCAGCCTGCACCATCATCTCATCTAAGCTTTTGTCCGCATAGCCACTCACACCAATACTGCGTGTGTATCTGATAGCATGTCCTTTAATGTTCAACTTTTAATTAGCAATTTCTCTCTAAATGCATCAACATAATCAAAACTCGTTTGATACTGAGTATCCACACTTAATACCGCAAACTCTTCTCCACCCATTCTGGCCACAATATCATTGGGAAAATGTTGTTTTAACGCTGCTGAAACCTTTAATGACTTTATCTTCCACATAGTGACCATACACATCATTAATGCCTTTGAATTTATCAATATCCATCATCATGGCAGTCAGTCCGCCACCAGTCTTCAATGCTTTGAGCGTCTGATTACCATGCTCAAAGAAGTAAAATCGATTAAAAACATTACTCAAGTAATCAATATTAGACAATTCTTTCGCATATTCTACCGCGTCCAACATATGTAAATTCTGATTAATCCGACACAGCATCATTTCATAATTAAACGGTTTATGAATAAAGTCATTCGCCCTCTCTTTTAGAAACTTCACTGCCAGTCTAGAGTTTGAAGATGTCGACATGCCGATGATCAGCACCTTATCTTTTGGATAGAATTCCCTTGCTTTTTTCACAAAGAAAATACCATCAACACCGCGCATTTGGTAATCCACCAGTATCAATTTAATATCGGGATTATTCTCTAGCACCTCCGTTGTAGCTGAAGCGTTGTCAGCTTGCAATACTTAAAGTTTTTGCAATGCAAGTTCTCTAGCACTCACAAATTGAGATACTTTTGAATCGTCGATAACGAGCACTTTGATTGCAATATCTTTAAAGAGACGCACCACTAAATCACAAATATAAGTCCGTATCGCTATCTGTCGTTTTAACGACATAATCAATCACATGCCGCTTAATCAACTCGTCACGCAACTCATCTTCATATTGGTTAATAAAGACGATTACAGGAATATTAGCGGCTTTAAGAAAATCAACTTGCTTTAAATCTGACATAACATTACTAATCCCTAAAAAGAACTGGCGTGGATTTCTTTTGAGCAACATCCGCGCAGCACTAAGGGAATGTACGGTAACCACACTCACAGGCAAATGCTTTTCCAAATCATACTTGAACGTTTGCGCGAAGTTAACATCTTGTTCCAAAACCAAGACATGAAACTGTGCTGGCTTACTAGGCCGCCTTAGTTTACGCGTATTTTTTTTCGTTAGCCTCTTTAAAGAAGCCGATTAAATCAGCGTTTAATAAAGATAGGTTAAGTAAAGTCGCAACAGGTGAAACAGCGTTTATTTTTCTGGATTGAACCAATTTAATTTCTCTCTCAACCTAACAACTTCACCGATAATCGTTAAACAAGGGGCTTTCAATTGTGCCAACTTAACCTTATCTGGCATATCTAATAACGTCCCGACAACAACACGCTGCCTCGGTGTTGTTCCTTGCTGAACAATGGCAATCGGCATATCAGCTGACATGCCATTTTTGATTAATTGCTGACAAATCGCCTCTAAGCTAACTAACCCCATATAAATCACTAATGTTTGACTGGGTCGCATCATCGCATCCCAATCCAAATCAACAGTCCCATCTTTCAGATGCCCAGTTATAAACAAACAAGCTTGCGCGTAGTCTCTATGCGTTAGCGGAATACCCGCATAACTAGAGACCCCACTGGCAGCAGTAATACCTGGTACCACTTGAAAAGGCACGCCATGTTGCATCAGCGTTTCAATTTCTTCGCCGCCGCGACCAAAGATGAAAGGATCACCACCTTTTAGCCGTAATACTCGCTTACCCTCAAGTGCTAACCTAGCTAACAGCTCGTTAATCTGTTCTTGCGGCATGGTATGTTGATCGCGCGCTTTACCGACATAAATCAACTCTGCATCACGCCGCACCAGCTCCATCACTGCTGGACTCACCAGCTTATCGTACACACAAACATCACATTGCTGCATGAGCCTTAATCCTCTAAACGTAAGCAAATCAGGGTCGCCTGGACCACCGCCAACCAGATACACCTCGCCTTGTTGCGTTTTGTTATCAGCTTGTTGTAGCGATTCTTTAAGAAAAGTCCGTGCCGCTTGCTCTTGCCCAGACAATACGCGCTCGACAAAGGGGCCTTGTAAAATGCCTTCCCAAAAAATACGGCGCGTTTGGGTGGTCGTAAATTTAGCCTTCACCTGATCACGAAAATCGCCTGCAATACCTGCAATTCTTCCATAAGCCGCAGGCAACATGGTTTCAATTTTTGTGCGGATATAACGTGCAAGAACAGGTGCATTCCCTTCAGAACTAACCGCAATAACAATCGGGCTACGTTCAATAATTGATCCCATTGTAAATGTACATAACGCTGGCGCATCCACAACGTTGACGGGTATATTCGCAGCCTGGGACGCAATAGAAACCGCTTCATTCACAGCTTTATCATCCGTCGCAGCAATGATTAAGCGTGCGCCATCTAATTGAGATGGCGCAAAGCTAGCCTGCAAATGTTTAATTGTTCCTGCATCGATCAATATTTGTAATTCATGATTAACGGCTGGCGAAACCAAGGTGATGGTAGCTTGTGCTTTTAACAGCATCAGCACTTTACGTGAGGCAACTTCACCGCCCCCAATCACAACACAATGGTGGTTAATAATATTAATAAAAATCGGTAGGGCTTGCATATAATGCTTTATTTTAAAAAAGATAATTGCATTTTACCTCGCTAACTGGGCTTTCCCCAATTTACCTTAGCATTGCCAAATGCGTTAAAATGTCAGATTAATCAACCTGCAAGCGAGTATTCATACCAGTGACAAAGCCCATATCAAAAAAGTTATTTGTTAAATCCTTTGGCTGCCAAATGAATGCCTACGATTCTGCGCGCATGAAAGACATGCTAAGTGCTAGTGATGGCATGGTAGAAACCGACACACCAGAAAATGCGGATGTAATTCTACTCAACACGTGCTCTATCCGCGAAAAAGCTGAAGATAAAGTGTTTAGTCACCTTGGTCGCTTTATTCCGCTCAAAGAGAAAAACCCTAACTTAGTGATTGGTGTTGGTGGCTGTGTGGCTACGCAAGAAGGCGACAATATTATCGGGCGGGCGCCTTATGTGGATGTGGTCTTTGGGCCACAAACAATTCACCGTTTGCCTGACATGATTAAAAACAAGCAAACTTCAGGCAAATCACAAGTCGATATTAGCTTTCCTGAAATTGAGAAGTTCGATCATTTGCCGCCACCAAAAGTGGAAGGTGCTAGTGCATTCCTCAGCATCATGGAAGGCTGTAGCAAGTATTGCAGCTTTTGCGTCGTACCGTATACCCGTGGCGAAGAAGTCTCACGACCATTTGAAGACATTCTGACTGAGTCGATTCAACTAGTGGAACAAGGCGTCAAAGAAATCACCTTATTGGGTCAAAACGTAAATGCTTACCGTATCGCGTATGAAAATGTAGAAGCCGATCTGGCCATGCTCATTGAGACCATTGCTGAAATTCCACAAATAGAACGTATTCGTTTCACTACCAGCCATCCGAATGAAATGAGCGGCCGACTCATTGATTGCTTTGCCACTGTACCGAAATTAGCCGTGCAGTTTCATTTACCCGTGCAAGCAGGTAGCGACCGCGTGTTAATGTCAATGAAGCGCAATCACACCGTATTGCAATATAAAAGCATTATTCGTAAACTAAAAGCTGCCAACCCAAGCTTAACGTTTACTTCTGATTTCATTATTGGCTTTCCAGGTGAAACAGAGAAAGATTTTGAAGCGACAGTTAAACTGATGGAAGACATCGGTTTTGATTACAGCTTCAGCTTCTTATACAGTCCACGCCCTGGGACGCCAGCTGCGTTTATCGAAGATGATACACCACATCAAACCAAACTCGACCGTTTAGCCAAGCTACAAGCCATTAACACAACCCAAGGCGAGGCGATTAGTCGCGCCATGTTAAGCTCAACGCAGCGCTTACTGATTGAGGGCATTTCTAAAAAGAACCCTGAAGAGATGGTGGGAAAAACAGATAACAATCGCATTGTAACCATTGCGAAAAATGAAGCGTTAACGGGTCACTTTGTGAACGTTAAAATCACTAATACAGACAACCCAAGACGCTTACAAGGCGAATTAATTTAAGACAGAGTTAAAATACATAGACCATGGAAATCACACTACAACCTGAAGACAATACCCGCCTAGCAAACCTCTGCGGCCCTCTTGATGAAAATATCAAGCAAATAGAAAACGCACTGGAGGTGAACATCAACCGTCGCGGCGCAACGTTTAGCATTACGGGGAAAAAAGAAAATATGCGCATGGCCGCGCAATTGGTTGAAAACTTCTACCTGCGCGCTAAAAAACCGATCGAGTTAGAAGATTTGCAACTCGGCTTAGTCGAGGTTGAGAAGCTAACACCGGATGAAGTCCATGCGACGACAGATACGCCAGTGTTAATGACGCGACGTGGCGACCTGCATGGCCGCACGCCACGCCAGGTCGAATACTTAAAACAAATCCAAGACCATGACATTACTTTTGGCATCGGCCCTGCTGGTACGGGTAAGACTTATTTAGCTGTTGCTAGTGCAGTGGATGCCATGACACGTGATCGTGTGAAACGTATCGTGCTAGTCCGTCCTGCTGTCGAGGCTGGTGAACGCCTAGGTTTTTTACCTGGTGATTTAAGCCAAAAAGTTGACCCTTATTTACGCCCGCTTTACGATGCTTTATATGATTTAGCGGGTTATGATACCGTCAATAAAATGTTTGAACGCAACGCGATTGAAGTCGCACCATTGGCTTACATGCGTGGTCGCACATTGAATCAAAGCTTTATTATTTTGGATGAAGCGCAAAATACAACACCTGAACAAATGAAAATGTTTTTAACCCGTATCGGCTTTGGCACAAAAGCGGTTATTACAGGTGATGTGACGCAGATTGATTTACAACGCGGTCAAAAAAGTGGCTTAGTTGAATCACAAAAGATTCTAAAAAACATTAAAGGTATCGCCATGACGC
This sequence comes from Methylophilaceae bacterium, assembly GCA_047634755.1. Taxonomy (GTDB): domain Bacteria; phylum Pseudomonadota; class Gammaproteobacteria; order Burkholderiales; family Methylophilaceae. The sequence goes on along the minus strand of JBLIIL010000003.1, from coordinate 14,385 downwards.
ACTTCTTAAGTCAAGATGTTGTGCGTCATCCCTTAGTGCAGAAAATTGTGAATGCCTATGAAAAATATGAAGAAGGAAAGAGCAGTTAACAGTATCAGTTGAAACGATCATCTGGTTTCTCCCACTATTATCTTTTATTTTTTTCTCGGCGATTGAATATAAAAAAAACAAGCCAATAAGTCTCTTCGCACCCCGCTTCCAAGCAATACTCATCCTTATTTTCGTTACCTATGCAGATAATTGGGTCTTATTGAGCTACTTAGCTCCACCCATATCAAGCATCGTCCCATATGGTTTGCTGAGTTTGTCAGCAATAGAAATGCCAAGTATTTTTGGCTTTATTGTCTATTTTTATTGGTTGATTTGTTTTATTATTGGCTACATCGCCTACATCATTGCGTGCCTTTTCTATGGAGACTGCATCGCTTGCATCATAGCGACAAACAGGTTGATGCAATGACCACTTTTTAAGCCATCCTTTAGAAAAAGCTTCTTGCTTTATCTTATTAAGATCGCTGTATATCATGTTTGGCACCCCCTTTATCGCACCTGTTGCTTATGCGTTAGTAGAAAGCTTGTATTCAGGGTTTACTCACTTCAATATAGGGGAATTAACTAAATCAGGCTATCCACATACGATTAATTATATAATTTAAACCTTTACTAATAACAGAAGCTAACAACACTAATCCCATGCCAAATCTCAGCTTGTCCGTTCAGTTCGCATCAAAAGAGGATCAACTCCCCTCAAGAAGCCAGTTTCGAAAATGGGTTAAAGCAGCGCTGCGCGTGGATACAGAAGCAACAGTTCGCATTGTCGATGAGGCAGAAGGCCGCGCCCTCAACCTAGCTTATCGTGGCAAAGATTATGCGACCAATGTATTGTCGTTTCCAATAACAGAAGAACCGTACTTAATGGGGGATATTGTTATTTGCGCGCCGGTGGTAATTAAGGAAGCCAAAGAACAAAACAAGCCAATAGAAGCACACTTTGCCCACTTAACTGTACATGGCACGCTACATTTGCATGGTTATGATCACCTAAATGATGATCAAACAGGGTTAATGGAGTCTATTGAAGTGACAACCCTAATGAAATTAGGGTATCCTAACCCTTATATTATTACGTAGAGTACCCTGCATGGCTTCCGAGTCGGAAACAAGTAACAAACCTAGTTTATTAGAACGTCTAAGTCACTTTTTATTACGCGAACCTGAAGATCGCGTGCAGCTTGTCGAGCTGTTACATAGTGCATACGAAAACCAGTTAATGGATGGCGATTCACTTGAGATGATAGAAGGTGTATTACAAGTGAGTGAAATGCAGGTGCGGGACATCATGATCCCGCGCTCGCAAATGGATGTCATCGACATTACGGACTCTCCAAAGACATTTATCCCACATGTGATTGAAACTGCGCATAGCCGCTTCCCCGTCATTGAAGACGATAAGAATGATGTCATAGGCATTTTGCTCGCTAAAGATTTACTCCGTTATTACGCGGGTGAAGAATTCGAAGTGCGCGATATGCTGCGCCCCGCTGTCTTTATCCCAGAATCCAAACGTCTAAACGTCTTACTTAAAGAGTTTAGAAGCAACCGCAATCATATTGCCATGGTGGTGGATGAGTATGGTGGCGTTGCTGGCATGGTCACTATTGAAGATGTGCTTGAGCAGATTGTCGGCGATATTGAAGATGAGTATGACTACGATGAAGATGAGGATAATATCATTCAACAATCGGCCACAAAATACCGGATTAAAGCACTCACTGAAATTGAAGACTTCAACGAAGCATTAGGCACCCGTTTTAGTCATGAAGAATTTTCAACCATTGGTGGTTTAGTGGTGAATAAATTTGGTCACCTACCGAAGCGTGATGACCATGTCAAAATCGACAACTTAAGCATTACGATTGTGCGTGCCGATAGCAGGCGCTTACACTCTATTTTAGTTGAAGTATTGCCGATGACAACGGATTCAGTTGAACCAACTTAAGTCATCTCACTCTTAACTCGTCTACATACATTTAAGGAAGTAAATGATGAAATTGTTAATCGTTTTTGTTTTAATGGCTTTTTGTACCGCCTGCTCGTCTGTCAATACGAAGCAAGCTGGGCCAGCAAACACGTCTGAGAGTAGCGCTAGCGCCACTTTACCGATAGAAGAAAAAGCCTTCGTAAAAGCCATTGAACAATTCAATAAAAAAACCATCGTCGCCCAACTAGGCGAACCTGCTAAAGCTGACGATGTGAAAATCAGAGGCTCTAATCGAATTGTTGCTTCTATTTGGCACTATCACAATATCAACACTGATGAAAATGGCCAGTACTATGAAACCACAGAGTTGGATTTTATTGATGACAAAGTGGTGCAAGTGGTGTTTTTGAATAACGATGGTTCTGAAGAAGTGACGAGTGATGACCATGCTTATGAGTTTCCAAAATAAAACTTAAGTCGTCTGTCATACCGACGAGTAATAAAAAAGGGCGATATCATCGCCCTTTTTTGTGATATCGCTAAAGTCTACTTTTTCTTAAGCGAATCGCGAATTTCTGCTATTAACACAATATCTTCCGCTGGTCCTGCCGGCGGTGCTGCAGCCTCTTCTTTTTTCATCTTATTCATCTGACGCACCATTAGGAAAATGATGAACGCTAAAATCACAAAATTAATAGCCACTGTAATAAAGCTACCATAAGCTAACACTGGCACACCTACTGCTTTTAACGCTGCCAAATTGTTTCTACCCCAGAAGAATCACCTAATACGGTATACATATTAGCAAAATCAAGGTTGCCAAAGATGCTGCTAACGAAAGTCATAATAATGTCCTTCACTAGGGAATCAATAATCTTCCCGAATTCCGCACCAATAATCACACCAACGGCCAAATCCATTATATTGCCTTTTAGGGAAAACTCTTTAAACTCTGAACGCATTCTCAATACTTAGTCTCCTCTGTTCTGAATCAATATTTTTATAACCTAAGTCTTAGATTGCAGCGTCCATAGTCTACTGTAGTCAAAAAATTATCAAGACAGCGCAGTATAGTCACACAGGCATTAACTTTTTTTAACATTCACCGGCTTTCACTTATACTGCTACTGCTCCAATAACGAACAGCTAAACCAAAACAATGCCAAAACTATTGCTCCAACCACTGATTGCTTTCTTACTCGGCGCGCTCGCCGTACTTGGTTTTGCACCATTTTATATTTTCCCAGCCACTATTGTTGCCCTCATCGGCATTATTTACCTGTGGGCAAAAGCACCGACTGCCAAAGCCTGTTTAAAACTGGGTTTCCAATTTGGTTTAGGTTTATATAGTGTCGGTGTTTACTGGATTTACATTAGCCTGCATGATTTTGGCAGTATGCCTTGGTGGTTTGCTGCCTTTTGCACGTTCTGTTTATGTGCCTTTATGGCGCTTTCCCCAGCCTTAGTTGGTTATTTCAGCAAACGCCTCACCTTCTTAACCATTAGTGCGCCTGTGTTGTGGGGCTTGTCGGACTGGGTTCGTAGTTGGATTTTTACGGGCTTCCCTTGGCTCACCATTGGTTATAGTCAAACACCGTATAGTCCATTAGCGGGTTACATGCCAATCATAGGCGTTTATGGCGTATCCATCATCACTGTTGCTATCGCAGCTTGTATTGCTATTTGGTTGGCAAATAAAAATCAGCCTGTTAACTTAACATGGCGCCGCAATGTCATTACCGCCATGTCCTTACTGATTGCTGTTGGTGGTGTTTTAAAAGTGGTGCCCTGGTCATCGCCGATTGGCGAACCTTTTAGCGTCAGTCTAATTCAAGGCAATATTGGTCAAGATATTAAATGGCGGCCTGATGCGGCAGAGCGTACCATGGCACAATACGTTGCTATGGCACAAAACAACCAAACCGATTTAATCGTGTTCCCAGAAACAGCACTGCCTGTCATTGCCAGTCAGCTTGACCCAGACATCTACACTGCGCTTGATTCACATGCCAAACAAAATAACAGCAATATTATTGTCGGCATGGTGGATTACAACCGCAGCACGCAAGAATACTTTAACAGCGCCTTTAGCCTTGGAACTGCGCCGATGCAATCATATAGCAAAAATCACTTAGTCCCATTTGGTGAATTTATTCCCTTAAAAAGCATACTCGGCTGGGTATATCGTGATTGGCTCAGTATCCCACTCAGTAATTTATCTCGTGGTGGCACACACCAAAAACCCATGCTGCTGAAAGACCAAAAAATCGCCGTCAATATTTGCTATGAAGATGTTTTTGGTGAAGAGATTATCAGACAATTACCTGAAGCCACGGTATTAGTAAACATTAGCAATGACGCTTGGTATGGTCAGTCCTACGCTGCTGACCAACACATGCAATTCTCACAAGCCCGCGCTTTAGAAACTGGCCGCATGGTATTACGTTCAACCAATACCGGCGCGACCGCTATGATAGACCCGCATGGTTATGTGCTAGCGCATGCGCCACATGACAAACAAACCACCTTAAATGTAACCGCACAAGGTTATGAAGGAACGACACCTTATGTCCTCTGGGGTAATTGGCCGTTTATCATCTTTAGTTTTAGTGTAATTGCCTTTGTGGTAAGTCGCAAAAAACAGTAAAATCAACCCTTTGCAAATTCTGAAGCACTCTCAATGTTAACCTTTCAACAAATCATTTTAAAACTCCAAGACTATTGGGATAAACAAGGCTGCACACTGTTGCAACCATACGACATGGAAGTCGGCGCGGGCACTAGCCACACAGCTACTTTCTTACGCGCCATTGGCCCAGAGCCATGGAAAGCGGGCTACGTGCAACCAAGTCGCCGTCCTAATGATGGCCGCTATGGTGAAAACCCAAATCGTTTGCAGCATTACTACCAATACCAAGTGGTGCTGAAGCCTGCACCAGCGAACATTATGGACTTGTATTTAGGTTCATTAGAAGCACTCGGCTTTGACCTGAAAGAAAATGATGTGCGTTTTGTGGAAGATGACTGGGAAAACCCAACATTGGGCGCTTGGGGCTTAGGCTGGGAAGTTTGGCTGAACGGCATGGAAGTGACGCAATTTACTTACTTCCAACAAGTGGGCGGCATTAACTGCAAACCCATCACAGGTGAGATTACTTACGGTTTAGAGCGTTTAGCCATGTACTTGCAAGGCGTCGAAAACGTTTACGAGTTAGAGTATTCACCGGACGTGAAGTATGGCGATGTGTTCTTGCAGAACGAAATAGAGCAATCAGCTTATAACTTTGAACATAGTGATGTCGACTTCTTACTGACGGCCTTTGACGCACATGAGAAACAAGCGAAGCACTTGATCGATAATCAATTAGCATTACCTGCTTATGAGCAAATATTAAAAAGCGCGCATACGTTTAACTTATTAGATGCACGTGGTGCGATTTCCGTGACTGAGCGTGCTGCCTATATGGGTCGTATTCGCAACCTGTCACGTAGTGTCGCAACCAGCTACTTAGAGAGCCGTGCCGCATTAGGCTTCCCGATGGCGCAAAAAGACTATGCAGATGAAGTCCTTGCACAATTGAAACAACAGCAAGAGAAAAAAAGTAAGAAGGCCGCAGCATGAATGATTTAAGTAGGAACCTATTAGTAGAATTATTTGTAGAAGAGCTGCCGCCAAAGGCGCTTAAAAAATTAGGTTTATCATTTGCTAGCTTATTAGCAGAAACACTAAAAGAACAAGGCTTAAGCAGCGACAGTTCAGTTGTCACCAATTTTGCAACACCACGTCGCTTAGCCGCACACATCACTGATGTAGAAGCTAAAGCAGCAGATAAACAAGTCGTGCAAAAATTAATGCCTGTCAAAGTTGGCTTAGACGCGAAAGGCAAACCGACACCTGCTTTACTCAAACGATTAAGCGGCATGGGCTTAGATGACTCTGTGGTTGAAAACCTAAGAACAGAGAGTGATGGTAAAGCCGATAGTCTGTTTTTAGACATCACGAAAACAGGTGCTACTTTGAGCGAAGGCTTACAAAAAGCTATTGATGAAGCATTAGCCAAACTACCAATTCCTAAAGTGATGACTTACCAAATCAATGATGGTTGGGAGTCCGTGAACTTTGTTCGCCCTGCTCATGGTTTAGTTGCACTACATGATGACCAAATCGTACCAGTGACGGCATTAGGCTTAACCGCAAGCAACACAACAACAGGTCATCGTTTTGAAGCGCAAAAACCCGTCATCACGTTAAATAACGCTGATAGCTATGCTGAACAACTAAGAACAGAAGGCGCGGTGATTGCCAGCTTTGAAGAGCGTAAGGCAGACATCGCAGCACAACTCAAAGCCGCGGCAGATAAAGAAGGCTTAATTGCCGTTGAGGACGAAGACTTATTAGATGAAGTCACCGCATTAGTCGAGTTGCCGAATGTATTGCTCGGTCAATATGAAGTTGAGTTCTTAGACGTGCCGCAAGAGTGTTTGGTATTGACCATGAAAGCCAACCAAAAATACTTCCCTCTTGTCGATAGCAAGGGCAAACTGACGAATAAATTCCTAATCACCTCTAACATTAATCCAGCCGACCCTAGCGCTGTGATTGGTGGGAATGAGCGTGTGGTTCGCCCTCGTTTAGCCGATGCCAAATTCTTCTTCGACCAAGACCGTAAGAAGACATTGGAAAGCCGCATTGAGAGCTTAGATAAAGTAGTTTATCACAACAAGCTTGGCTCACAAGGTGAACGTAATAAACGCGTTGTTAAACTGGCTGGCGATATTGCCAAGCAGCTGGGTGATGCAAACCTAGTAACTAAAACCGAACAAGCAGCGTACTTATCAAAAGCCGATTTAATCACGGACATGGTCGGTGAATTCCCAGGCTTACAAGGCATCATGGGCCGCTACTATGCGCAATATGAAGGCCTGGATGATGAAGTCGCTTTTGCGATTGAAGACCATTACAAACCCCGCTTTTCAGGAGATGAATTACCGCGTAGCCAAGTCGGCATTTGTGTCGCATTAGCAGACAAACTAGAAACCTTAGTCGGCTTATTTAGCATTGGTGAAAAACCAACGGGCGACAAAGATCCATTTGCACTCCGTCGCCAAGCACTCGGCATTATTCGCATGTTGATCGATGCAAAACTACCCTTGCCATTTGATGCGTTAATCGAATTAGCCCTGAAACAATTTAATGGTGATGCTGACGTCTTAGCAACCATTAAAGCCTTCTGCTTTGACCGCTTAAGCGTGAACCTACGTGACCAAGGCGCGAGTGCCCAAGAGGTAGACGCGGTACTTTCATTAGAACCCGCATTACTCAGCGAAATTCCGCAACGACTAGCTGCGGTTAAAACGTTTGCCACTTTAGCTGAAGCACCTGCATTAGCTGCGGCGAATAAACGTGTGGGCAATATCTTACGCAAAGTCGAAGGCGTCGTTGAAGCCAAGGTTGATGACAGCTTACTGCAAGAACCAACCGAGCAAGCTTTGGCTACTGCACTGAACACAACTAAAGCAGAAGCCGATAAATTGTTTGAAGCGGGCGATTACACGGCCTCACTGCAAGCGTTAGCGACATTGAGAGAACCCGTTGATGCTTTCTTCGATAACGTAATGGTGAATGCAGATGATCCTGCATTAAAAGCTAACCGCCAAGGTCTATTAGCCACGCTATATCAAGCCATGAACCGCGTTGCTGATTTATCTAAACTAGCGAGCTAGACTCTGCTAATGAAGCTGGTGATTCTAGACAGAGATGGTGTGATTAATAAAGACAGCGGTGACTTTATTAAAAGCCCTGATGAATGGATGCCAATTGATGGCAGTCTAGAGGCAATTGCCTTGCTTAACGAACACGGATTTACCGTCACTGTTGCCACCAATCAGTCTGGCGTTGCACGTGGCCTGTATGACATCGCGACATTAGGTGCTATTCATAACAAAATGCACAAAGCCGTTGAGTCGGTTGGTGGTCATATTGATGCCGTTTACTATTGTCCTCATATCAACGAAGATAATTGCGACTGTAGAAAACCAAAAAGTAAAATGGTCATCGACATTGGTCAGCAATTTAATGTTGATTTAGCCAATGTTGCTGGTATTGGTGATTCATTACGCGATCTACAGTCATTTGCTAATGCAGGCTGCCAGCCAATGTTAGTGCTTACTGGCAACGGTGAAAAAACGTTATCTGGCGGCGACTTGCCAGAAAACACCCTTATATTTAGCGACCTTGCTGAGGCTGTTCAGCATATCGTTTCGGAGTAAGCGTATGTTGTGGATTCGATCGGTTCTATTCTTACTAGGCTTGCTCATTGTCACGCCAATATTCTCAATTTTAGTGATTCTATTATTTCCGCTCCCAGATGTAATGCGTTCGCGTATTGCTAGTGGTTGGGCGCACTTTGTGATGTTTTGGTTGCGATTGACTTGCAACTTAGATTACCAAGTGCGTGGTCAAGAAAACATGCCAGACCACCCTTCCATTATTTTATCCAAGCACCAGTCTGCTTGGGAAACCATTGGCTTACAAATCATTTTTCCACCGCAAGTGTGGGTCATGAAACGTTCATTATTACTGATTCCTTTTTTAGGTTGGGCTTTTGTCGCTTTGGCAGCCATTCCAATTGATCGTAGCGCAGGTCGTGAAGCGCTTAAAAAACTGGTGGCGAATGGTAAAGACCGATTGGCACGTGGCTTATGGGTGGTAATTTTCCCTGAAGGCACGCGCACGGCGCCAGGTGAAAAAAGTAAATACCATATTGGCGGCGCTTGGTTGGCTGCTAAGACCGAAACGACTGTTGTGCCCGTTGCCCACAACGCTGGAAAATACTGGCGCAAAAATGCATTCATCAAACACCCTGGTACGATTCAAGTCGTGATTGGTGAACCAATCGAAACGGCTGGTTTAAAACCAGACCAAGTGAATAAGCAAGTCGAAGCGTGGATAGAAACAACAATGTCGACGCTTGATTAAGCCTTGGTAAAAATGCGCTGCAAAAAGTCCTGATGAAAAAGAAATCCATCACGCTACTCAATGGCGAAATGATTGAATACCAATTAGAGCGCAGAGCGCGGCGTACCGTCGGTTTAAAAATCGCAGCAGATGGCCTAGTCGTCCATGCGCCAAAATACATACTAGAAATCCAGTTAAAAAAGTTAATCCAAGAAAAATCAAACTGGATACTCAACAAACTAGAAAAGCGCAAGGAAAATCATGTGCCGCCGATTGTTTGGCAAGATGGCGAAACAATGTCATTACTCGGCATGGATATTACGCTTTATGTTGTAAACGATAAAAAAAACAAGCGGCCACAGTTCAACCACGGTAGCTTAACGATTACCTCGCCAGAGTCTGATAACGAGGAAGTGATACAGCGTAAAGTGATTCAGTGGTATAAAAAACAAGCGCTCACTGACTATAGTCGGCGCATTGAGCTATTCGCCGCCAAATTAGGCGTAGACACACCGTCACTTAAGTTATCTAACGCACAATCTAGCTGGGGTAGTTGCACGAGTCGTGGCAACATCCGCCTGAATTGGCGCTTACTACAAGCACCACCAAGTATTATCAACTACGTCACATGCCATGAGTTGGCACACTTAAAAGAAATGAATCACTCTGCCCAATTCTGGACAGTTGTTGGCAGCATTTACCCTGATTACAAAGTGGCAGAGAAAGCGCTCAAACAACTATCACATCAATTGCATCGAATGTGACGCTCGTACAATCGTGCACTGTCGTTATAAAATCTTCTGAATATCGCTGGCAATATCTTCAGGCTTTTGTGCATAGCTCAAATACACTCTTACCTTGCCTAGCTTATCAAACATATACATGCCGGCACTATGATCAATAGAATAATCATTCTCACTCTTACCCGGCACTTTTGCATAATAGATTTTAAAGTTCTTTACGGTTTCTGCTGTTTGTTCAGCAGTGCCGCGTAAACCAATAAATCGCTCATCAAAAGCTGGTACAAATTTTGCTAGCACTCCTTGGGTATCACGCGCTGGGTCCACAGTCACAAATAATACTTGCACCTCATTGGCTTTATCGCCTAAGAGCTTCATCGTATTTTTTAAATCCAACATTGTGGTTGGGCAAACATCTGGGCAGTGGGTAAAGCCAAAGAACATGACGACCACCTTGTCTTTAAAGTCAGCCATCGTGCGCGGTGTACCCGTGTGATCAGTTAATGCTAGTGGTTTCGGAAAATCTGCGCCCGCAATATCGGTTCCTACAAAGCCCTTAACAGCTTGGTTTCCATCACACGCGACTAACAAACATAGCGTCAACATCAACAGTAAATAACGGCCAAACTTAAAAACAGAGGCAACCATAGCAAAAATTCCAATAAATATTAAGTTTTTGATTTTAACATACTAAAAAAAACACGACCTTTAGTTTACAATAGACCTTTTACGAATTATTGAAAGTTGCATTATGGCAATACCAACCTCAATGTCTGACCGCGATGGTCTTATTTGGTACGATGGCAAACTAGTTGACTGGCGCGATGCCACCACGCATGTACTCACACACACATTACATTATGGCTTAGGCGTGTTTGAAGGTGTCCGCGCGTATAAAACAGACAAAGGCCCTGCGATTTTTCGTTTAGCGGATCACACAGACCGCCTATTTAATAGTGCCAAAATCTTAGGCATGAGCATACCTTATGACAAAGCGACGTTAATTGAGGCACAAAAAGCCGCTGTACGTGAAAATAATTTAGAGTCTGCTTACATGCGTCCAATGGCTTTTTACGGCTCTGAGGCCATGGGTATTTCTGCTACTACATTATCAACTCATGTGATTGTTGCAGCTTGGAGTTGGGGCGCTTACATGGGTGATGATGCATTAACGAATGGTATTCGCGTGAAAACATCATCGTTCTCACGTCACCATGTAAACATCACGATGTGTAAAGCCAAAGCGAATGGCAACTACATGAACAGCATTTTAGCGCACCAAGAAGCGACTCAAGATGGCTACCAAGAAGCGTTATTATTAGACGTTGATGGCTTTGTTGCTGAAGGTTCTGGCGAGAATATTTTCATTATCCGTAAAGGAAAAATGTATACACCGGACCTCACCAGCGCACTAGAAGGCATCACGCGCGACACCATTGTTCAGCTTGCTGAAGAAATAGGCCTAACGGTGATTGAAAAACGCATTACGCGTGATGAAGTCTACACAGCAGATGAAGCATTCTTCACAGGCACGGCTGCTGAAGTCACACCAATTCGCGAGCTTGATAACCGCGCAATTGGCACTGGCACACGGGGCCCGATTACTGAAAAACTACAAGCGATGTTTTTTGATGTGGTTCATGGTCGCTCTGTAAAACACAGTGATTGGTTAACCTACATTTAAGGGACGCCATGTCTGATGTGAAAAAATTAGAAGTCTCAGCAAAAGATTTACCACTACATTGCCCAACGGCAGAAGTCGCGCAATGGGCATCGCATCCGCGCGTGTTTTTAGATATAGCCAAAACAGGTGAAGTCGCCTGCCCTTACTGCGGGACAAAATACACATTAAAAGCAGGTGAAGTGGTTTCACACCACTAAGCGAAGACACGTTAATCATTAGTGGATTCAACCCTCACGCAACTACAAGCTGGCAAGCTGCAAGGCAGTACCGAACTAACACTGTCTTGTGGCTTAACCACCTTCCCGACTGAACTATACGACTTAGCTGACACGCTAGAAATACTCGACTTATCAGGTAATGCCCTATCATCACTCCCCGATGATTTAGATCGCTTTACCAAACTGCGTATTCTATTCTGCTCATCGAATCAATTTACAACAATACCAGCCGTCTTAGGCAAGTGTCCTAGCTTGAGCATGATTGGCTTCAAAGCCAACCAAATCACGCATATTCCTGAAGAATCCATCCCAACAAAAAATCTACAATGGTTTATCGTCACAGATAATGCATTAAACAAAGTGCCAGATGCATTAGGCCAATGCAAAAAACTACAAAAGCTCATGTTAGCAGGCAATCAGCTAACTACCCTGCCTGCCTCAATGGCGAATTGTGATACATTAGAATTAATCAGAATCTCAGCCAATCAATTCAACGAACTACCGCGGTGGTTATTTAACCTGCCGAAATTGACATGGCTAGCCTACGCGGGCAACCCATTCTCCACGCCGATTGAAGCAGCCCATATGCAACAGCAGAAAGTGTTGGAAATCGATTGGTCAACATTAACGCTAGGAAGGGTATTAGGTCAAGGCGCTTCTGGTACCTCCTATCAAGCAGACTGGAAACACGGCGGAAAAGTTGAGCCTGTAGCAGTTAAATTATTTAAAAGCGGTTTAACCAGTGACGGCCTACCCATCTCTGAAATGCACGCCAATGTCGTCGCAGGCGAACATCAAAATTTAGTTGGTGTAAAAGGCATTATTAAAAACCACCCAGAAGGTTTGCAAGGCTTAGTCATGCCCTTACTCAATTCTGATTTAACCATACTCGCAAACCCACCAAGCTTTGAGACTTGCTCACGTGATGTCTATCCAGTAGACACCTCACTAACAGCTGCACAAGTGAAACACATCACCAACGGCGTCGCGAGCGCCATGCTTCACCTACACGCCCAAGGCCTAGTACATGGCGATCTCTATGCACATAATATTTTATGGAATGACGAGCAAGTCGTACTTAGTGATTTAGGCGGCGCTTCGTTCCTACCTCTTCAAGATAAAGCAATGACAGCGGCTTTAGAAAAGCTGGATGTTCGGGCTTATCATGTGTTGATTGAAGAGTTAACCCAACTCATCCCATAGCCCGCATAGGGCGTATTAGCGAAGCGCAATACGCCGAACAACTGCATTATCACCCCACAGCTGCTGAATCACTGCATCTCTGTCCGCAGCTGTATTATTCGTCCAAACCAAAATATCAGCCTCTTCTTCTGTTGAGGTTAATAACGACTGAACCTCCAAAGTCGCCTGCAAATGCTTAGCAACAGCTTCCCCAGTATCAATCACTATCACACCCTCACCCACAACACCTTGAATCACGTCCCGAACAAACGGATAGTGCGTACAACCCAACACAATCGTGTCTGCCCCAGCTTCTAACAATGGCGCACAATATTCTGCAATCAACGCTTTCGTACTAGCCGCATGGATTTCACCACGCTCAATACACTCCACCAAGCCAATACAACCTTGCGTATGCACTTGAATATCTTGCCCATAGTTGGTTAACAAAGCAGCAAACTGAGCACTTTTGAGTGTGCCTACTGTAGCCAGTACGCCGATGATGCCATTTTTACTGGCTAATGCGGCTGGTTTAACGGCTGGTTCCATACCGATAATCGGTAATGCATATTTAGCGCGCATTAATTGAATGGAAGCAGCAGTGGCGGTGTTACAAGCAACAACTAGGGCTTTGACGTTTTGCTCAATTAGAAAGTCAGCGATCGTAAAACAGCGGTCGGTAATGGATTCAGGGCTTAAGCTGCCATAAGGCGCATATTGGCTATCTGCTACATAATTGAGATGTTCATGTGGTAATAAGCGATGAATATGTTGCATCACTGTCAGGCCACCCACGCCAGAATCCATGACGCCGATTGCGTTTGCATTGGCTTTTATCGCTTTGATATTAGTCTGCTTATTTTTCTGTAAATAGTTATGCATGATTTATAATGGCTAATTATAGTGAGAAAGATCAACAATGGGTAATCGATTAAGTAAGATTTACACTCGCACTGGCGACAGCGGCACTACAGGCTTAGGTGATGGCACTCGTGTGCCTAAAGATAGCCTGCGTGTGCATGCCATGGGCGATGTTGATGAATTGAACTCGGTGATTGGCATCATGTTAACTGAGCCAATATCTGACCAAATCACTGATTGCCTAACTGCCGTGCAACATGACTTATTCAACCTTGGTGGTGAAATCTGCATGCCTAATATGGAATTAATTAAAGCTGAGCGTATTACCTCATTAGAAACGACACTGGATGCATTTAATGATAGTCTAGCGCCATTGAAAGAATTTATTTTACCGGGCGGTAGTCGTGCTGCAGCCTATTGCCATTTAGCTAGAACAGTGTGTAGACGTGCTGAACGCGTGATGCACACACTGCATTCGGAAGAGAAGTTGACTGCAACTTCCTTACAATATATTAACCGCTTATCAGACTTGCTCTTCATTTTGTGTCGCGTTTTAAACAAAGAAGCTGGCGTGCCTGATGTGCTCTGGAATAACGAGTCTAAATAATAGACGACTTAAAATTAGACAGCCCAACTAGATGATCAAAAAATTTCTGAACAAAGTATTTAAAAAGCGTGAGCATGCAATAAATGCCATCAATCAAGCAGAAAGCACCTTGCCAAGTATGGCAAAAGTCATCTCTGCTAAAAAACATAAAATC
>JBLIIL010000002.1:0-80901 GCA_047634755.1 Methylophilaceae bacterium | reverse complement strand
CGACATCTGGCGTAAATATCATCAGTAGCGACCTGATACTGGAGTCTGGTAATAATGCCATCGGTACAGCAACTAAGGCTGTGACCGTAAGCCTCTCTGTATTCGGGGCACTTAACGGCACGCTTACAGCGCGTGGCTATAACGATGTTTATATTTCTACTGCAGGTGACTTGAGGCTTGAAGGCGTTTCGTCCCAAACAAAAGGGGTCTACCTGAATACTGGTGGTTCTATACTAGATGCGTTGGATAGTAGTTCTCCAAAAATTGCCGCGAGTATCATTAGCCTGACGGCTGGCGGTTCGATTGGTGCATTAGAAAATTACGTAGAAACTGATCTGACACCTGATGGCACTTTGACAGTGCTCGCGGCAGGCAGTATTTATCTGCATGAAACATTCGGCAACCTGAATGTAAATGGCATTAAATCAACCGCGGGTGATGTTTACTTGTGGGCGCATCAGTCTATTTTGGATGCTTCAACTGCGCCAAATGAAGACCCAAGTAAATTTGGTGCCGATATATTTGGTAATAACATCAGCCTGATTTCTGATATTGGCAGGATTGGTATTGCTGGTAATGATTTAGACATTGACAGCGCATATTCCGGTGCGGGCATGCTTTCAATGTCTAGCTATCTTGGTACTAGCCTCAGAGAGGCTGCTGGCGATTTGACGATTAACCAGATTAGGGCTGGCCTGGGTTTAGGCAATGACAACATTGCGTTTATTGAAGCAACAGTGGGCAGTATTTACAACGGCAGGGCAGGTATTAGCAGTGGTAGTGGAAACGGCAACATACTTTCTGGCCGTGCTTTCTTGTTTGCAAGAGATAACATTGGAGCTGTAGGTGCAGCATTTGCCACTGAAGCTGGTGCACTTGAAGGCCAAGCAACAACGGGTAGAGTTTACATCATTAATACTGGGGCGATGACGCTGGGTGGTGTGACAGGTAGTGCTACAGGTTTTTATGCCAAAGGCTCGGTTGATATCACAACTATGAGTCCACTAACAGTAGATGCGGGGATCTACACAGAAGACACCTTCAATATTGAGGCGCATGATTCAGCTGGTGATGGCGATATTCTACTTGTTAAAGCAGGGGCTACAATAACAGCAGATAACACTGTTAACCTTATTGGCGGCGATCACATCATTATTGAAGATGGTGCAGTGTTAAATGCAGCGCTGATTAATATGTCTGTAGATGTGCATGCTGGTGATGTAAATGTTGCTGGCGATAGCGTGGGTGGTAGTGTTGAGATTTATGGCCTAATTAACACACCTAGCGTTAATCTTTATGGTGGTATAAACGGCAATACTTTTGCTATCACCAGAACAGAAACAAGCAATCTAACCACCGTATACGCAGGTAAAGGTAACGACACAATTTACGTTGGTAGCAAAGCCAATGCCTCGTCTAATGTGGGCGGTAATGCCAACCTCATTAATGGCAAGCTGATTATCAACGGTCAAGGTGGTGTTGATCGCCTTATTGTAGATGATACTAATGATGTCGATGTGACGGCCTTAACCATGGATCGAGAGACCATAGCCGCCGTTACTTACGGCAGGTTAGTTGGACTTGCAAGCGCTAATATTTTGTATGACACACTTGAGTTCGTTGAAATTAATCTAGGTGATGCGGGTAATATAGTTCAGGTTAAGAGTTCACAGGCTGGCTCTATCACTACTTTGAATACAGGTGCAGGTGTTGATGATGTTACGGTTGGTAGCACGCTAGATGACAGCACAAGCAATGTTAAAGATCTTGCTGGTCGTTTGGTGGTTGATGGTGAAGGTGCTGCAGATACGCTTAGAATTAATGAATCAGGATATGCGCTGAACACATTTGATGGTGTATTAAGTGCAACAACACTCACTGGTTTAGGTACTGCTGGTATTGACTACAAAAACATTGAAATCTTGAATGTTGATTTAGGTAGCGCGGAAGATGCATTTACCATCGTTAGCACCAATGTGACCACAGTGACAAATGTCCGTTCACAAGAGGGTGACGACACTATTACGATAGGTGCACCAGGCCATACACTTCGCGAGATAGCAGGGCAACTCTACCTAGCAGCTGGAAATGGCACAGGCGATAAAGTAGTGTTTGATGACCGTGATGAGACAAATGCACACACATGGACATTAGATACAGCAACCTTGTCTGGTAGTGGCATAGGGCTTCCAATCAACTTCAATACATTTGAGTATGTTGACCTGACATTAGGGCAAGGCCAAGACACACTGTACATTAAAAACACGATTGTCATTCCTGATGAATTTGATCCGCTAGTCACTCATGAACCGCATGTCACGATCAACACTTTTGCAGGTAGTGACTTTGTCAATATTGAGACACTTCAAGCGACGACTTATATTCAAGGCGGTGATGATGCTGATACTTTCCGAGTTAATTATAACGAGGCAGGTATTCAAACCTTTAACGATGGCGTAGACTACCTCATCTTGCAAGGTGATGCGGGTAATGATACTTACCTCATCGGCTTGTCTGGTTCTGGTGAGTCAGATATTACTGTGAACGGTGGTGATGCTGATGAACTGAAAGTGTACGGAACGAATAATCCTGATACATTCTTATTTAGACCGAATGCGATTGTTGCGATTGAAGCTGATGATAATTACCAGCCTAAGTTAAATGCTGGCACTGAGCGTGTGAATTATGGCTTGGGTGGAAATGCGCTTGGCGGCGGTGTGGTGGTTTACGGGCGAGATGGTGATGATAAGTTTGTGCTTGATGATACATCTTCAACCTTAAGTATTTATGGCGATGCTGGTAATGATATTTTCCAAGTTGGACAAATTTTCCAAGCGCCTCGAGATGCATACGCTGGATTGTTGCCGCGAGATTATGTTGATACAACGCAAGTTACCTTAGGTTTCCTAACTAATGGTGTTAGTTTTGCGACCAACTTATATGGTGGTATAGGCAACGATAACTTTACTGTCTACAGTAATAAGGCTGACCTGTGGCTTTATGGTGAAGACGATGACGACACCTTCCGTGTTCAGTCTTTCGTGAGGGTTAATCCGGATGATACCAACGCACCTGTCACCAATGTAAACGGTGGTAAGGGTGCTGACTTTATTACGTATACGGTTAATTCGCCTGTGCGTATTGAGGGGGGTGATGGATTAGATACCCTGACTGTGATTGGTACTGAGTTTGCTGATAAGTATATGGTGACTGATCAGGGTATTTTTGGTGCAGGTTTGTTTGTGCAGTATGCAGGTGTTGAGCACATCGTATTAGATGCGCAGGCAGGAAATGATCAATTTAATATTGCTAGCACTAAAGAAGGGGTCACAGTCACACTGGTGGGTGGTTTAGGCAGTGATACATTCAATATTGCAGGCAACTTAAGTAGTGAGCCTATTGAGGTGGTGAGTAATGATCTGTTAGGCCATAGTGGCTTGATTGATTTTTCTACTAACGATAGCTCAATTGAATCTGGATATAATGGTTTGAACGTGCAAGGTATTACCGCCAGTATCACCGATAATATGGAAGCGGGCGTCGTTCTTGCTGCGCTAGGCCGTATGGTGGTGTATGAGGCAGCCTCAACAAATCGTAATAAGAATACAGTCAGATATTCAGTGGTGCTTTCAAGGTCGCCTGAAGAGGATGTGTTTGTTACCGCTTCGCCAGTCGCAGCAAGAGAGGGTGATACTTTAGCCGGTGGAGAAGGCATCTCCATCAGTATTGATGGCGTAGTTGCAGATACACTTATCTTTGATAAAACCAACTGGTTTACAGCTCAGTACTTTGATGTCACAGCGACTGATGATTTATTAGCAGAAGGTGTACGTACGATTGTTATCCAACACACTATCCGACAAGGTGCCAATATTGAGGATGGCGGGGCCTACGATAACCTTCAAGTGCCGTCAATGGCGATACAGGTTGTTGATAATGATGCGGCCGGTGTTGTTGTAAACCAGCTTAACAATCAGATTGTTGTCAGTGAAGGTGCAGCACTGGCTGTGACCAACACTTACTCTAACCAGTACAACTTATCTCTGAATAGACAGCCTTCAGGTGACGTTCATGTAGATGTAAAAGATGTGCTAGATGATTTTGGTAATCATCAGGTTGAGACTTTCTTGAAGTCTGGAAATGATACTGATGGGTATGCCTATACCATGCTCTCTGGCTTTGTCGGTGAAGATTATGTCTATAACCCACTTGTATTTACCGTAGATAATTGGGATGTGCAACAGACTATTGAAGTCAGAGCGATTAGTGATGGTAAGCTTGAAGGGACTCATTACGCCCGAATTACGCATGAAATACGTGAGGCAGACCTGGCTAATTACTACAGTCTCGATCTGAATAACATTGCACTTGGTCTTCGGGCGAAAGTCACTAGTGTTGACCTAGAAGGTAACTATAGTGCGACGGTTGATACCGATAGCGATACTTTGACCATCATTGGTAATAAAGCATTTGCCGCAATTGAGAATGATGACAATGTTGTTATTTCTGGAACAAAAGCCTTTACTATGGCAGCGATTGATTTGATAGGCAATGTGCCTGCGAGCGGCACTGTTTGGACGATCAATATTGATGGTAAAAACTACAGTTACACTGCTGGAAGTGGCGACACTCCAGATCTTACGCTTGATCGTGTCGCACTCGGTTTGGAGGAGGCGATTGAGGCTGCAGGTTACACCGTTGATGTGACAGTGGGTACAACTCTAAGTATTGCTAAAGGCGGCGCGGCCTTTGTTGCACGAAGCACTTCGTCATCTATCGTGATTGATATGGATGCAAGCGTTTATGACGCAGACAAATATGCGCAAATTGATATAACAGTATCTGGTTCTATTGCAAGTAATGGTACTTGGGCAGTCAAAATTGATGGCACAGAGTATCAATATACGGTTGGTAAAAACGGTGAAATGCTAAACTTGCCTTCTGTTGATTTAACCATTGTTGATAATAATGTGCCCAATGTACTTGTCACTGAAACCGGTGGCAGTACACGTGTGACCGACCCAACCACGGAAGTGGAGCTAGGCATAGGACAGGTTTCAACAATAGCGGTAGCTGATGCTTTTGGATTGCTGGTTAACAAGGTCGATGAAAGCAACTTTACAACAAGCATTAATATTGTGGCTGGTGATGAGCCTCATCCGAATGGTGAGGGTCGTGGCACGGTGAGTCTTGCTGCTGACGGTGCTACGTTTATTGCTTTGAGCGGTGCAGCTGTAAAAGGTGATATCTGGATTATATCTGTTGATGGTGCTGAAGCTGGCCGCTACAAAGTGGGCGGAGACTCTGGCACCGATATCGTATCATTGGAGCGGATTGCTATAGGTCTTAATACTACATTGGATGCGAGCGTTTACACAGTTACAACGCAGTCTCTCACGCAATTTATTGGAGATTTTGGATCGGCTATTCTTAATGAGAATGGCAACAATAACTCTATCTATACTGCTCAGGATATTGATTCCACTAGTTGGAGTCAAAGTGCTAATTCAGATATTGCTGATACTGTCGTATCGCCTTACCTCACAATCAAAGGTGCAGGCAACGGTGAGAGCGACTTTTATAAGTTCAGCATTAATCCAGAATGGGTGGAAGATGCCGCAACAGTCACAGTGGTATTTGATATTGATCATGGATATAGCATTGGTGACGCTATCCTTTGGGGTAGTGAGCTCACCGTGTATGATTCAGAAGGTAATATCGTAGCCAATGCCGCTGGAAACGCAAACCCATCTTTAGGCGGTACTGGTAGTACTGCGGAAAATGATGGTTACCTTGAGCATACCTTCACTAAGGCTGGTACTTACTATATAGGCATTTCAAACTATATAGCAGGCGACACCAATTCATCTGGCTTACCTGAAGGTGTAGATTACGATCTCAATATCACCATACCAGGCCATAAGTACAGTACTTTTGCCTTTGCGCCGTCTCCGATTATCGGCAACCCTAACGGATTGCTACAGGACATCAACTTATCGGACAATTGGTATACCTTCTTTAATCAAGATGTGGGTAATGCTGGAAATCAAGGCGATAATAAACTGATTAATTCGGATACGGCATATACCAATGTCAAAGCGTCTGGCAACGGTTCAACGCTCAATAGTTACAGTTTTGTTGTTAGCGGAGACATGCTGAGTAAAGCGACTGGTACAACTTCAAATGACACCCCAGATACTGCGACTTACTATACCAACGCCAAAGTGACGATCACTGGTGAAGTTACTATTGGAGATAAGTGGGAAATTACCATTGGTAAAACCCTTTACAGTTATGAAGTTCAAGCTGGTAACACAGTAGCAAGCATTGTTAATGGCCTTATGCAAGAAGTAACAGATAATAAGCCAGTAGGTGCACGTTATAGTGTGACTGTCATTAATAACGTGGGTACTGGGCTAGCAGAAGCGTTGTCCATTCAAGATGTGGATGGCTTTACCTTAGAAGCAAATCACCTCGTTAAATATGCATCGTTAGTGACACAGGCTGGGCAGGTTGACTCTTCAAGTATAGTGAATTTCACTTCTGCGGATATTGATTTGACTGGTGCGACTGCAGCTACTGGTGACTTATGGACGGTTCAACTGACACAGTCAGGCGTTACAAAATCGTATCAGTATCGAGCAGTTTTGGACGACAGCATTGCTAATGTTGTTGAAGGCTTGAAAGCCGATATGGCAGCTAAAAAAGTAGAATATACTGTAACTTATGTTGCCAGTAACACGCTTGATTCTAATGTGTTGCATCTTGAAGATGCATCAGGCTCATTCAGTATTGTAGTGAAAAACCAAGGGCAAACCCTCTCTACCAGTGCGTTGCAGATTGGCGGTACACCCGTGCAAGATGAGTTTGCCAATACACTATGGAGCACAGTTAATATTGCACTGACTGGTACCTATACATTAGGTGAAACTTGGTCGGTTACTATCGATAATGGCGCGACAGCTCAGTACAAAGCAGGCGATGCTATTGCTGGTCGCACTTTGACAGGTAATTTGGAGGATGCGGCAGCTGGTCTGCAAAAAGCAATTAATGACTTGGGTGGTACCTATACCGCCAACCTAATTGGCAGCACAACGCTAGAAATTACTGACAATGGTACAAGTGGCTTCAAAGTTCAATATGCAATCGCACCAACACCTTCTGTTAGTGAGTTGGTGGCAGTTAATAGCTGGGTAAAAACAGAGTCTTATGCAAATGCTGTGACTCCTGTAAATGGCGAGTTGTATACGGTTACGCTGGAGCCATCTACTGGAACTACATTAACCTACAGCTACCTTGCAAACAGCGATACGCTCGAAGAAGTGATACAGGCGCTGGCAAATGTAATCAATAGTGATACGACTAATGGTTACAAAGCAGTAGTGTCGATATCTACTGTAGGTGACGTTGCGTTGACGGTGGTTAACCCATCTAAAATCACGTTCGATTTACGTACCGAAAGAGGCGATGTTGCCAACGTTACAACTTGGGCGCAGACCTTGAAATTAGGTGCAGTTACCAGTGGTGAAATGTTCACCGTAACGATGCGAGAAACAGCTACACCAGCAAATGTAGTGGTTTACAGTTTTGAAGCAACAGCTGATACACAAGCAAACGTATTGGCTGGGTTAAAAGCCAAGATCGATGCAGGTGCTTTGTATATCGCATCTATTGATACAACCACTAACACGCTGACTGTAGTAAGCAAAAATGCAACACCAGTGGCGTTTAATTTGCTACTTGAGCGCGGCAGTTTTAGTGATGCTTCGGCATGGTCAAAAACTGAGCAGCTAGTGCTTGCCAATGTCAATAACAATGATGTGATCAGCGTGACTCTGGTTGAGACGGCAGGTACTGTCAAGTCGTTTAGTGCGCGTGCGACTACAGATGGCGATACAAACGTACTTGGATTGTTACGTGACCAGATTAATACCGACGGTGCATATACTGCCACCATCGATACGGTTAGAAACACCTTATCCGTTGTCAGCAACACAAAAACTACGTTTGTGCTACATCTAGAGCGCGGTGCTTTCAGCACAGCTACAACGGGCTGGGCTAAAACGGCTGGGCTAGCCTTAACTGGCATAGCTGCGGCAGACGATGTGTTTACCATTGGTGTTGAGACTGGCGGAACCTGGACTTATGCGTACTTTACTGCTACTGGCGGTGAGAATGTTGATGCTGTATTGAGTGGGTTGGCCAGTGCTGGGTTGACTGGATATACCTTGCATACTGATACCACGACTGACACGATTACTGCAGTGAATAATGCTGGGACTAGCTTTAATCTGTCGATAGATCAAGGTGCTTTTGCTACAGCGGCAACAACGGCAGGCTGGACTAAAACTATTCAGGTTGCATTTACTGGAACTTTAACAGGGACTGAAGCCTGGGAAGTAGAGCTTAATGCAGGTACAAGTACCGATACCTATACTATTAATAACGGTGGTACAACAGCTGCTAGCGTTGCAGCTAGCCTCCAAACGGCAATTAGTGGTAAAAATATTACTGGCGGCGCAGGTGCTAAGTATCAAGCTGTTCTCAATGGCGATACCGTGACTATCTTCTCTAACAGCTTTGCTGTTAGTCTAGGTGCTGTGACGCTAACACCTCCGGCTACTACTGGAGCGCTAACTAGTGCAAGTTTGACTGACGTGGCTGGCTGGACAGAGACATTTGAGCTGACTGGACTGGCAGCAGCTGGCAAGATTTATACTGTTGATGTAGGTGGAACAAAATATAGCGTTACTGCAACCGGTACTGATTTACAGGTTGTTGCGACGGCACTTGCTGCTAAAATTACGGGTGACTACACAGCTTTTGCTGGTGTAAATAACGCTGGCGGCAGTGAAAACACAATTACCGTCAAGTCTGCTACTCCGACAAACTTTAGCGCTAAACAGAACGTGACTGCGGCTTCGGCGAGCGCCGCGCCATCATGGGCGAAAACGGTACAGCTAACTGGCGCAACGACGGCCAATACGACATATGCTGTTTCCTTGGACACTAATGACAACTTTAGCGTGGTGGCCGATGGAACGCTTACGCTCGATCAACTCGCTACAAACTTGGCGAGCATTATCAGTGCGTTCAACTCAGGCAATAGTTACATTGCATTCAACTCTGGCAATAATTCAATCACTATATTGGAGGTTGCTGAAAGCAATACATTTACCGTCAATACTGCTGTGCAGGCAGGTGATGCTTGGAGCGACGCGTCTGCTTGGGCTAAGACTTATGCGCTAGCGGCAGCTAGCAGCGTAGAAGATTCAACATGGCTATTGGCTTTGCCGGGTTCGGAGTATTATTCAACAGCAGGTGCAAGCACTTTGTCGGTTGCATCTGCCACGCTAGCAAGTAATATTACAAGTGGTTCAACGTCATTCCGCGCTAACGTAACAGGCAATGGCACCATTACAATATTGCGTGAGGGTTCTAGCACCACTAGCTTTAATGCTATAACTGCTTTACCGGCAGATGGCTTTAGCGATGCAGCTAGCTGGTCTGAAACGGTTCAATTGTCTGGTACGGTAGCCGATAACAAGACTTGGGCAGTGGCACTCAATGATGGTGCTGATACTGATTACTACGCTTATACAGCAACAGCTTCGAATTCTAATATTACTGATGGCTTGGCTGTTAATGTGTCTGGTAACTACACAGCCTTTAATTCTGGCAACGGCACAGTGACTTTCTTACGTAGTGATACAACCAAGACTGTTTCTGTTAACACGATTAAACCTGCTACAACGGCGTCCCTTGATCCTTCGTGGGTTAAGACGGTACTGGTGGGTAACCAGAATGAGTCTTCTGACGCGATAGTGGCTAAAGAAACATGGAAACTGACTCTGGATGGCACAGCTATTGATTACTTCGCCGGTGGTGCAGGTGGATCTGAAGCGCTGACATTGGCGCAAGTAGCAACCACACTGAATGCGGGCATTAGTGGTGCTTACCAACACAGCTTAACGAGTGCGACTAATGCTACTTGGTATGTATTAACCCTAGCCAAGTTGGATGGGTCAGCGCTAGTGGCTACTTCAAACATTGTGGGCGCGCCAGTGCGAGCAATTGAAACACTAAGCGGTGAGACGTTGAGCAAATGGAGTGTAAACCTTGATCTGAATGACTCAACCATTAACGGTGACGAATGGAGTGTCAGTCTAGGTGGGCAAAATTATCTTGTGGATTACGCTCTTGGATCCAGCGTTGAAGATATCGTGGGTGCGTTGGAAACCGCCATTGGCACCGACTATATCGTGACTATCGACAATGCCGCAAACGGTATTCTCACGATTGCACGTGCTGATGGCGCACAAATTGTGGTTGGGAAAACTGAAAATCTTGAAAAGTTAATCGACCGCCCAGGTGACACTTCGGTAACTTTCCCAGCCACGATCGTAGATGGAGTGCCAGTAACAGCACCGCCACATTACACGGAAATTGATGTTGCGCTTTCAGGCGAAATTCGATTGAATGACACTTGGTTGGTTACCCTTAACGGCAAGGCTTATACCACAACAGTGGGTGTAAGTGACTCAAGAGGTGTGCTGCAGAATATTGAGGAAGTTGCAGCTGATCTTGCAGCAGCAATAGACAGTTCATTATACGAAGTTAATATTATCGATGGCAGCACCTTAAGGATATCAGTTAAGTCTGCTGCTTGGTTCACTGGTTTCTCTGTTGCAGCAACGCAGGGTGACGGCACAGCCCCAGCGCTGTTTGATATTGATAACGCAAACTTGGTGATAGGTAAAGAGGTGTTTAAGTCATATAGTGACACTCAAGTGGTCAGCTACTACACGCTGGTTGGTCGAGTTGGTTATAATGTTGGTTATACTTATGGGCCTTACTATGATATTTCTTGGTTGAATAATCCTAGCTACGCTTGGGTTCTTCAGGATTATACATTAACACCGCAGTATGAGACTCAGACGGTAGTTGAAGAAATTAGTTACGACTATACAGAGTACCTCACGCTGGCGCTTTTCGATCAAAATGGCGATTTAATAGAGCGTGTTAATCCGTATCTTGACGGTCCGCTCACAGGTTATGTTGATCCAGGCAGTGCGCTCGCATCAGATCCACAATTATATAGCGCGCTTGATGGAGAGGGTACTTATAAGGTTGTTTTGGAATCTTATCGAGATTATGCAATCAATGACGGCCGTTTTGAAGATGGTTACTTAGGTAATGTATCTAAAAAACAAAGCTATGATTTGGTGGTGTCAATTCAGAATCATGAAGTCAATAAAGATGCTGTATTGCTTGTTGGTAAAGCTTTAACGGTGACTGATGGCACAGGCAAAGGTCAGGTTTCAACGATTGTTGCGTATGACCCTGCTACCAAGACTTATACCTTGGATCATAGGGTAGAGGCAGTTGGTACGCTAGGCACCATATCGAATAGCGATAAATTCAAAATTGACTATCTGATTGATAGTTTAGGATATCTGCCGAACTCTGATACCTTCAATGTAGTACTTACAGGTGAGCCTGGCGATCAGGTGACTGTGGATGTATCGCCTCAGATAACGCCAACCTATAACGCAGATAAGGCATTCTCTGCAAAAGACAACTATGGGCAATCAGAAGCCGTACAGGTAGATGTGGCTACGCCGCAAGCTAAAATTATATTGTCATATGACGGTGGGGTTGCTGCAAATGAAACATGGACTTTGACATTAAATGGTGTTTCTGTAAGTTATCTATCGGGTAGTGGTGGCGATGCGCTAACGCTTGAAGTGATTGCACAACGCTTGGCTGAAAAGGTCAATGCAGATGATGTTGTTACTGGGTATCTTGCAATTACTACAGACAATACGCTTTTAATTACACGCTATGATGTTGATACGTTTGTCGGGGATCACGAGTCGTTCATTGCTACCATGGCGGTGTCGCCTGAAACCCTTGGTGGGTATGTGGTTGCCCCTGCGCTTGATGGAAAATCAGCAGAAATCGGTTTAACTGGTGAACCAGCAATTGCAGAAACTTGGACAACAACATTGGTATTACCAAGTGGTAATGTGACTTATACTCACACCGTTGAGTATGGTGATGACTTGGCTAAGATTGCTGAGAAAATCAGCAACGACATGAAAGAGAACACTGATTTACGCGTGCTGCTAAAAGGTCGGGTTATTACTGTTAGCATGGTGGATGGTAGTGCCATTAACGCCTCTTTTGCCATTACGCCAGATAGCAAAGGTAGCTCGGGTGTTATCCAGCAACTTGTATTCTCTGCCGACCCAGATGATTGGAACGCTTGGAATAAATCACAATCAGTGAAAGTCGCAGCGGTAGACAATAAGGTACTTGAGGGCGGTGATCTTAAAGTGTTTGCTGCGATGGATGAGCAGGTAAACCGTTTGCGTGGACCAATCTTTATTGATGGTGGCTTGCAGGCAGGTGCGGCGAATATACTGAGTGCGCCACTCATGCTTACTGGTGAAAACAACTTACCACAAATTGAGGGCAGCGTTTCTTCAGCCATCACTGTGGCAGGTAACACACTAACTGACACGCTTGCCGTGTATAACGACCCATACCGCGGATTAATGCCAGGCTTTGATCCAAGGTTTGATACCAGTGTCACCACCTACCTATATGAGTTGTCTATTGTGGATGGCCCGGGAGAAGTGACGACAAGAACAGTAGAGTCATTATCTGGTACAACGATTGCGATTAAATCTGAAACAGGTCTGGCATTTGAAGTTGCAGTAAGTGGTCAGGCTGCGGGGTCGGTTATTACAGGTACCGTTGCCAGCGCAGAAAAATATACATCAGCTGATTTAGTGCTTGAAGGGTCTGTATTTAAGGGACAGGAATGGACTATTACCTTAAGCGCAGGCACATCACCCTATACTTATATTGGAGGGGCGAATGATGATGATCTCACGCTGACGGTGATTGCTCAGCGCTTGGCTGAAATGATTAACGCTGATACAAGTTTAACTAGAACTGCAACAGCGGGCAGAGGGTTGATTCATATTAGCGACACTGCCGGCTTTAGCCTGGGTATTGTTAAGGGTCGTGCCCGTGTGTCAGGTGTTGCTTTGGATAGCATTACCGCTGATTGGAAAACTGCGCAAATCGTGCTGGATGCGAATACGCCTATCGACGTGGATAATGAATGGACCGTAACGATTGGTGGTTTGAAGTCCTTTACTTATACAGTACGGGCGGGTGATACGCTAGCCAGTGTGACACAAGGTCTTGCTGATTTAATAGATAGAGACGCTGCATTCTATTCAAGCGTTAAGTTTGATACAGTGATCTTTACCCAGCCGTGGGGCATTGATCTGTCAGCAGGTACCGGCTACCTCATTACCCCACTTAATAGTAATAATTTTGTGAGTGAGCCTGGTCAGGTTGATGTAGTTAATGTCTATAACCGTAACAGCGTATCTAATGATGCTGGTACGCTAACAGAGGATCGTTTATACGGTTTGGGTATGGGGCCAACCAGCGTTATTGGTGGTGAAACAGTATTAGGTGGTATCAGCTATACCAACCTAGAGCAGGTGAATATTTATCTTGGCTCTGGTAAGGATCAATTCACGGTTGAGTCTACTCATCAGGGAACTACTGCTATCTATGGTGGCGCGGGCGATAATGTGATTGATGTTAATACAATTGCCGGACATACCACGATTGATGGTGGCACGAGCATCACAACAGGTAATGTTGTTAATGTTGGCAGCACGGTTAATATGGTCGACCAAATCACCGGTTTGCTGACGGTTGTGGGTGGCGTACAAGTTGTTGACCAAGTCTCTACTGGATTACTTCTTGATACCGTTAATATTGTTGATACTGGTGATCACAAAGACAACGTTGGAACGCTAACCAGCACTACCTTAACCGGTTTAGGTATGCCGGCAGTAGAGGAAGTGCAGCTCGTCACAATCCGTGCCCAAAGTGGGGAATACAAACTGTCTTATGCAGTACTTGAGAGCGATCCTGCGGCAGCAGTGGAAACACTGAGCTATAGACAAGAAGACTTTGCAAACAACACCGCTGTAGCCAATATGCAAACTGCAATGCGCAGCCTCTTTGGTTCAGAGGATATCAATGTGGCTGAATACAGCCGCAGGGAAATCGACGGTGATGTACGTGCAATTACATATACGGTTTCTTTTGTAAACACTTTGGCCGGCTTGGATATGGCGAGCATCGTGTGGTCAGAAACCAGACTAGAAACATTGCTTGTCAACTCCATTGATGAGTCTGTTGATGTGTCTATTTCTACTAAGCGTCAGGGTAGCACTCAACCTAACATCGGTAATGTGCAAACGTTTAGTGTTAACGCGACAGGTGGCAAATTTGCGCTAACGCTTAATGTGCTAGATGAATTTGACCAATCTCAGACAACCATCGCGATTGATTACAACGCTACTGCTGAAGAGGTGCGTACCGCATTAGATCCTATATTGAATCCTAATGGTTCAATGCTTGACCCAGAAAACCCAAGAAATGACAATTCAAGACCCTATACCAATAATGTCTCAGTGACCAAGGTAGACAACACCTTTATGATTGCCTTCCAAGGCGAGTATAAAGATAGCCGCGTATTGTCTGTAGATACATTGACTGGAGCTGCTGATGCATTAGGTGGAACGGTTGAAGTCGCAACCCGCACTAACGGTATTAATTACTACGGCATCCAAACTCTGAATGTCAACTTAGGTTCAGGTAGTGATGTATTTAATATACAAAGCACCAATTTAAGCACTATCACCTACCTGAATACAGGTGCGGGTGATGACGAGGTCTATGTGTCTTCTACCGCAAATGTTAACCAGACTACTGGCAAAACAGGCTTCTTGACAGGCAATGTCATTCACTTTAGTGGCGATGATACACCAGCCATGCTATTTGAACTGACAGAAGCTGCAGAGTTGGTCAAGGTTGAAATCACAGATGCAACAGGGGCTTTAGTACACACCATAGACTTAGTCGGTGGAATAGCCGCTGGTACACATTCGCCGGTATGGAATGGTATGAATGGCGATGACGAAGTGCTAGCCGCAGGCGCCTATAGCTTTACAGTCACTGCTACACGTGCAGACACCAGCACCTTTGCAGGTATCACCTCAATGCAGGGTAGCGTTGACGAGATTGAAGGGTTGCTGAATATTGATGCAGGCGAAGGCACAAACGCGCTAATAGTAAGCAATATAAGTTCACGTGTCGATGATGCTGATGTCACGATTAGTAATAATCAAATTCAGGGCCTGGGCCAAGCAAAAGACATCAACTACGTAGCAGCTGCTGGCACATTTGCCGGTGGCATTACCATCTGGAGTGGATATGGTGATGACACGATTAGTGTGTTAAGCACCCTCAAAGACATTAATCCAGCAGTCAGAACCATTACCACCCTGAATACCGGGCTAGGTGACGATGATGTCACTGTATCGTTGATAGATGGTACTGATGGCTTCTTCGTACTTAATACGCAAGGTCAATTTGACCATGACTACCTAGGTACACCTATCACTGACACCGACACCGTTGATGCCACAGCTTCCAGTCTGCCATTGATTATATTTGGTGGGCAAGGCGAGGATGATATTCAAGGTGGTAGCGGTAATGACATTATCTTTGGTGATCGTGGTAGCGTTGTTTACTATGATGCTGATACACCATTGCAGGTATTAGGTAACGGCGGCTTAGGCGATAAGACTGATGGGCTGGCGCATCTGGTTGGTACCATCAATACAGTAGACTTAGGTGTTGGTAGTAATGACTGGATTCGTGCAGGCGAAGGTGACAATATCGTGTTTGGTGGCGCCAATGGCGGTGCAGAAGTAAACGGTTTTGACGGCGATACCCTCACTGCAGGCCCTGGTAACGATATTATTATCGGCGATAACGGTGAGCTTAAATTCAACGCAACTGGTTTTGTGGTTGAGTATAGGACTACTGATACCCTTGGAAGTACTGGTGGAGACGATACTATCTTTGCAGGCGAAGGCAGTAACACTGTTCTAGGCGGCGTTGGCTCAGATGCCATTACTGCTGGCAACGGTACTGACACCATCCTAGGTGACAACGGCAGCGTAGAGATGGATGACGCAGGCGCATTCTTCAAACGTATCGAAAGCAATGTTTACGTACTAGGCACTACCGATGAAGACCTCACTGGCGGCATCGACACCATTACTACTAGTGAAGGTACTAAGATCATCCTTGGTGGTTTTGGTGCGGATGTGATAAAAACCGATGTTGATGTTGATGGCTTACCAGTTGGCACAGGCTCTAACCACATCATCATTGGTGACAATGGTGTTGTGGACTACACAGCCACAGGCTTACCGCTGAACTACCAGACCACCGATATGACCACTAACACTGGTGGTGGTGACACTATTATCACCGGTAACGGTAACAACGTAATACTAGCTGGTATGGGTGATGATGACATCATGACTGCTGCTGGAAGTGATGTGATAATAGGTGACAATGGTTTCGTGCAGATGGATGCGGCAGGCATTAACTTTGCTAAAGTTGGCACTAAATCACAACCAAGCACCACTGGTGATGGAAGTGTGATCCACTTAGGTGGAACAGACACTATTACCACAACTAATGGTGATAAAGTCATCCTAGGTGGTGACGGAGCTGACAGCATTACTGCTGAAAATGGTAACCACATCGTGTTTGGCGACAATGGTCAAATCACCTACGTTGCCATGGGCGCTGTTGGTGCTGGCTTACCACTGCTCTATGAAACCACAGACACCCTACAAGAAACTGGTGGCAATGACATCATCACCCTATGCGGTGACAATGTTGTGTTTGGTGGCATGGGTGACGATGAAATCACTACTTGTGCAGGCATAGACACCATCTTTGGTGACAATGGACTAGTGCAAATGAGTGCTAACGGTGCAAACTTTGCACAAATCACTTCTAGCCAAGTCAATGCTGTTGGTAACGACATTATCACCACCCTAGATGGCCCGAAAGTCATCATCGCTGGCGCTGCCAATGACGTGGTGGATACTGGTACAGGCCCACATATCATCACTGGTGATAATGGCAGCCTGACTTACGCACCAACAGGTATTATTGCTCGAGTTAGCACCATCGCACCAACGGTAGGCGGCAATGACACAGTGACTGTGGCAGGTGGTGACACCGTGGTTCTTGGTGGGTTCGGTAACGACAATGTCGTGACTAGTGCCGGCAACGACGTACTGCTTGGTGATACCGGCTTTGTGAGCTTCAATGTATTAGGGCGTTTGCTCAAAATTGAAACGACCCAACCAACCACAGGTCGTGGCACTACGTATAACGATAGCCTCAATGCTGATACAGGCCAAAACGTTGTATTAGGTGGCGATGGTCGGAACTTACTGTTTGGCTCACTAGATAACGACGTTCTGATTGGCAATTACGCATCCATTGATTACAACCCACAAGATTATATTTATTCACTGGTTCGATTCATGCAAGGTAATGATCTAATCGGCGCCACGCAAGATGGATTGGGTATGACAGGTGAATCTAGCCTCGGTAATGTACTAAACGGTGATGTATTTAGATACTTCTATGAGTCTTTCAATGTCGAGAATAGCTCAGCCAATAGTTACTACACCTACATCTCACCACTGAGTATGAACAGTCGCGATGATTCAAATGCGCCCGGCTCAGTTGAATTGCAGGAGTCAGACAATCCTGCAGTAGATGGTGAACAAGGAGAGGTCGAGCTAACCACCATTACTACGCAGAAAACGCCTGAAACAGATACTGATGATGTGCCTGTTGACAACATGCAGGATACAGATGACGTACCAGCACCATCAGTAGAGCGTTCACCATCAGAGGTAATGCCAGCAAGTATCGCGACACAAGTTCCGGAAAGCCTAGAGATATTATTGGCTGGCATGATGGGTGCACAAGCAATAGCGCAGATTAGTGGGCGTGCTAAATCAAACAGGAATACATGCACTGAAGGTAAGGTTTCATCTGTCGCTGAAGGTGGTAATTGGGTAGGGGGTGCTAATGGTAGTAGCGAGGTCGGTGTCTTACTTGATAGACGACAAAGCTCAAGAGAAGGCGCTAATGTTTCACGCCGTATCTCAGAAGGCGCATTAGAAAAAGTAGCAGAAAACTGGTTGGATAGTGCTTTTGGGGTGAATGTTAGTGCTGAGAACAGTATATACTCAGCCAAAACAGCAGTTATTGGCACCATTGACTGGGGCAAGGCGTTGGAAGTAAAGACCAATACTTTAGTTTGATTGTGTCGTGCTTGTAATATACATATTTGGTAGTTTGTTTTTATTTAACATAAGGAAATTGTAAATGGCTAAAAGTAATATAGAAGAAGTAGCACCCTCAACTGAAGCGGATAAACCGGTAGATGCGACCAAAGTGAAATGGGATGATTCCCGTATGAACACTTCTTATGCTAACGTTTGTAATGTACTTGGTTCACGTGAAGAAATTACTTTATTGTTTGGTGCGAACCAAGCCTGGCATTCTGGCCAAAAAGAAGTTAAAGTGCTGTTATCTGACCGTGTTGTATTAAATCCATACGCGGCAAAACGTTTGGCTACGATTCTTGAGAGAACACTTAAAGAATATGAAACACGTTATGGTAAACTTGACTTACAGTCATAATTGACAAGTGTAAGCAATGAGAGAGGGGATTTCCCCTCTTTTTTAATACAAGGTTTGTAGAGATAGAATTTGCATAGTTCAAATGTACCCAATATGACACCTAGTCAGAATGAGAGCGAGTCACAACAGCCACTCTGGGGCGCATTGTCTGATGACGAGCTGGAGGCTGACGCTTTTTTTGAAACGTGGCTTGCGTTGCAATGTTCATTAATAATAGGGTCTGTTAGAGGCGTACTCGTTTTAGGTGAGCCTGATACTGGACCCTACATACCTAAGAGCTTTTGGCCTGTAGGGCAAAGTGCAACCCCGTTGTTAGCGGGGGTAGCTGAACGTACTTTGCAAGTGCGTCAGGCCGTTGTTGAACGGGGTGAGCAATACGCTGCAGTTACATACCCGATGTTAGTGGATGGCAATCTTTATGGTTTGGTTGCTATTGAAACAACACTTCAAAATGATACCGCATTGCAAGAAGCTGTTAGGTTGTTGCAGTGGGGTATGTTTGGCATTGTGTCACATATGCGCCGCGAACAATCACTTGGTGAGCAAGTTACACGTGAGCGCCTTGTTGCAACGCTAGATTTAGTGGCATCAACACTCATAGAAGATGGTTTTGAACCAGCCGCAAATACCTTGGCAACTGATTTGGCGATTCGTCTTGATTGTGATCGCGTTGGCATTGGCTTTGTACGTAATAAAAATGCTCAAGTAGTTGCTATTTCTCATAGCGGCCAATTTGGTAAGCGCATGAATCTTATCTACGCTATTGGCATGGCAATGGATGAAGCGCTTGATCAAAAGTCTATTATTTTGTTGCCAGAACGTGTGGATGAAACGCTTGTAACGAGAAGCCATGTGGCACTCACACGCGAAAATGGTAGCGGCAGTGTTTTAACCGTTCCGTTTGTAGTAGGTGACTTTTCTACGGGAGCTTTCACTTTTGAGCGACCATTAAACCGACCTTTTAGCCATGAAGATATTGAGTTGTGCCAAGCTGTCGTAGCTTTAAGTAGTCGTATGCTAGAAGCTAAACGATTGAATGAACGTCGACTTGTGATGCGCGTGAAAGATGCCATACGTGAGCAATTGGCTAAATTCACAGGCCCGCATTATATAAGGCGTAAGCTCGCTGTAATGTTGCTAGTATTGGCAGTGTTATTTTTTAGCTTTGCAAAAGTTGAATATAAAGTGGGTGCAAATGCCACTTTAGAAGGTTATGTCCACAGAGTGCTCATTGCCCCCTTTGATGGCTATGTGGCAACGGCTATACATCGTGCTGGGGATGTAGTCACTACTGGTTCAGTACTGGCAACACTTGATGATAGTGATATTAAACTAGAATACTTTAAATGGATTAGTCAACGCGCTCAATATAGTAAACAGTATCAAGATGCAGCTGCACAGCATGATCGTGCTCAAAGCAACATTACTTTGGCACAAGTGCAACAAGCTGAAGCTCAAGTCAGTCTGCTTGAATCACAGCTTTCCCGCACTGAAATCACAGCCCCATTTGATGGGCTAGTGGTAAATGGTGATTTAAATCAGTCTCTTGGTAGCGCTGTTAAGAGAGGTCAAGTACTGTTTGAAGTGGCGCCGCTGAATCTTTATCGTGTAATTTTAGAGGTTGATCAAGGGGAAATTACTGACATTCAAAAAGGGCAAAAGGGTACGTTAAAACTAAGTTCTATTCCTGATGCAGTTTTCCCATTGACCATTATTCAATTGACCCCTGTTTCTTCATCAAAAGAAGGGCGCAGTTATTTCCGTGTAGAAGCTGTTTTAGATCGAGTGTCAGATAGACTAAGTCCTGGTATGGAGGGTGTGGGTAAAATCGAGGTCGGAGAGAGAAAGCTAATTTGGATTTTAACCCATAAAATAGTGGATTGGATACGCTTGACTTTTTGGTCCTGGTTTTAATTAGTCTTCAATGCATGGATTTCTGATTTAACATGGCTGAGTCACTCTTTAGTTCATCTTGGTATCGTGTCGCTGGGGTTAGGCCCCGTTTACGTAATCACGCCCAAATTCATCGTCATGTTTATCGTGGAGATGTCTGGTATGTGATGCAGAATCATTCAACTGGTAAGTTTCACCGGTTTTCACCTACGGCTAATCTCGTCATCAGTCTAATGAATGGTAAGCGCACCTTGCAGGAAATATGGGATTTAGCATGTGCACGGCTGGATAACGATGCACCTACACAAGATGAAGTTATTAAACTTTTATCGGATTTGCACAAGGCTGATGTGCTGCAAAGTGATGCACCGCCAGATATACAAGAGTTGCATCAGCGCCGTAAACAAAATAAACGTATGCAATGGAAGCAATATCTGGGCAATCCTATGTCCCTGCGCTTTCCACTTTTTGATCCGGAAAAGATAGTACAAAAATTAATGCCAACTGTTGCGCCTTTGTTTAGCTGGTTGGGCGCCGTATTGTGGGTGGCAATCGTTGGCTGGGCAATGACACTGGCTGGTATGCACTGGCATGAACTGTCAGGCAATGTGATAGATCAGGTGTTTTCTTTTAAAAACCTGTTACTTATGGTAGTTGTATTCCCGGTGATTAAGTTGCTCCATGAATTTGGTCATGCATTTGCTACTAAAGCCTATGGTGGTGAGGTGCATGAAATGGGTATTATGTTGCTGGTTTTGATGCCTATACCCTATGTAGATGCATCTGCTGCAACAGCATTTCGTGACAAGTACGCCAGAGTGCTAGTAGGCGCAGCAGGTATGCTAGTAGAAATATTCATTGCTGCAATTGCTATGATTGCATGGGTTTATCTTGAGCCAGGTATTGAGCGCGCAATTGCTTACAATGTAA
This sequence comes from Methylophilaceae bacterium, assembly GCA_047634755.1. GTDB lineage: Bacteria > Pseudomonadota > Gammaproteobacteria > Burkholderiales > Methylophilaceae. Next base: position 59,445 of record JBLIIL010000002.1, on the reverse strand, counting down.
TTATTGTCGCAGGCGTTTCCACAGTATTGTTTAACGGAAATCCACTATTAAGATTTGATGCGTATTACATGCTTTCTGATTATCTTGAAATTCCAAATCTCGGGCAGCGTGCAAATGAGTATCTTGGATATCTAACTAATCATCATCTGTTTGGTATTGAAAAGTTAAAATCGCCAGTCTCTGCATCGGGTGAGAGAAGTTGGTTTGTGTTTTATGCCATTGCTTCTTTTATTTATCGCATGTTGATGATGCTTTCTATTGTGTTGCTTTTTGCCGAGAAGTTTTTTGTCGTAGGCGTTATATTGGCCTTATGGGCATTTTACTCAATGATAGTAAAACCATTAGGTGGAAAGGTGAATTACCTATTCTCTAGTCCTCAATTAAAAAACAAACGACAACGAGCTTTGTTTTCAACCAGTTTAATCTTATCCATGGTTGGCATTATTTTATTTTGGTTGCCTGCTCCATCATCAACAAGAGCAGAAGGGGTCATTTGGGCACCTGAGAAAGCACAAGTGCGAACCACAGTTGATGGCGTCATTGTTAAGGTGTTGGCAAAACCAAATCAACTAGTACGCACAGGGGATTTGCTTATTCAGTGTAAAGACAGTGAGTTGCAAACACGCATGCTTGTACTACAAGCCCAGCATGACGAGTTGCAGGCACGATATAGCGCGTTAATTAGCACCAGCCTAGTGCAAGCCAATATTATTGCTGAGCAGATAGAACATGTTAAAGTGGCTTTGGTGCTTGCTAAAAAACATTTGGATGAACTTGATGTTCGCAGCCCAGCTGATGGTATCTTTGTGATTCAAAACGAGCGTAATGTACCTGGTCGTTTTGCCAGACGCGGTGAATTGCTTGCATACATTACGGACACAAACTCGACCACAGTACGAGTAGTGATAAACCAAGCTGATGGTGATATGGTGAAGGAAAATACACAGCGTGTTGAGGTCAGGCCGGTAGACAAGGTCGGTGAAGTGATTCAAGCGAAAATTATTCGTGAAGTGCCCGCGGCTACCGATGAGCTGCCAAGTCATACGCTCAGTTTACAAGGTGGCGGAAATATTGGATTAGACCCATCAAAACCAAATGAAATCAGAGCGTTGGTAAAATTATTCATTTTTGATTTGGGGCTGCCCAAAGGAATGCAGAACAATAATCTGGGCGAACGTATTTATGTGCTATTCATACATCCACCAGAGCCACTTGCTTATCAGTGGTACCGGAGTGCACAACGTATTTTTATGAAAAAATTCAACATATAACATGTTAGCTAAAACGCACGCCTTTGATAACATCTACCCCGAGCGGCCTGAGCTACGTGATGAAGAGTGGTTGGAGCGAATTGGGTTAGCCGTTTCTGGTAAAGTAACCAGAAGAATACGTGCGCGTCGTAGCCGGGTAAATTCCATCGTATCATTAGTTACAAAGGTAGAAGACAAGTTTCGTGGCTTAGATAATGATGCACTGTTAGAGCAAGCACGTGAGCTAAAAAAAGAATTGCGTCGTGACGGCCTGCAAAATCAGCTGGTAGCAGAAGCCTTTGCGCTTATACGTGAAACAGCTGACCAAATCCTCGGTATGCGCCATTTCAATGTTCAATTAATTGGAGGCTGGGTTTTACTCAATGGCATGGTTGCTGAGATGGAGACCGGCGAAGGTAAAACACTGACAGCCACCTTGCCAGCATGCACAGCTGCTATGGCAGGAATTCCAGTACATGTGATTACAGTGAATGATTATTTGGTTGAACGAGATTGTGAAGCCATGCGGCCAGTTTATGAAGCTTTAGGGCTTTCTGTTGCCGCAGTTACTGCAGAAATGGATCATAAAAGCAGGCAGGCCGCATATGCCTGTGACGTTGTATATTGCTCAAATAAAACCATTGTTTTTGATTATTTACGCGACCGTATATTATTAGGTGCTAGTTCTTCTCCACTGCATTTACGACTAGAAAAAATATATGGTGCGGATACTCGCATTCGGCGTTTGCTACTTCGTGGATTACATTTTGCTATTGTCGATGAGGCGGATAGCGTACTTGTCGATGAAGCACGTACACCATTGATTATTTCATCGGAGATTTCTTCTGAGGATGAGGTGTTGGTGGCTGAGCAGGCGTTAAATATTGCGCAGCAACTTAGTGCGGGGACTGATTTTGATTTGATACGTGCTGAGCATAGTGTCAAATTGACTGCGCAAGGACTCGAGCGCATGGTTGACTTGTGTAAAGAGATGGGAGGCGTCTGGGTAGGTACGCTCCGCCGTGAAGAGCTCGTGACACAGGCACTGACCGCACTTTATATTTTTAACAAAGATGAGCATTACATTATTCGTGACGGAAAAATCCAAGTAGTGGATGAATTTACCGGTCGCGTTATGGCTGACCGTTCTTGGGGTCAAGGTCTGCATCAATTGATAGAAAAAAAAGAAGGTTGTGAGGTAACCCCGCGTAGAGAACCTTTGGCACGCATTAGCTACCAACGTTTTTTTAGGCGATATTTACACCTTTCTGGCATGACAGGAACAGCAAAAGAAGTTGCAGGGGAATTGGGCTCTATTTACAACCTAGCCGTGGTACGTATTCCCACACATACACCTGAACGCAGAATCCACCATCGTGACCGCATATTTCCGACCCAACGGGAAAAGTGGCAGGCAGTGGCAGAAAGGGTGGAAGAGTTGCATGTGATAGGTGTGCCTATATTGTTAGGTACGCGATCAGTTGCAGACTCTGAAGTGGCAAGCGTTATGCTTACAGAGCGTGGTTTGGCGCATAGGGTATTGAATGCTAAGCAAGATCATGAAGAAGCGAATATAATTGCCTCGGCTGGTGAAAAAGGACAGATTATTATTGCGACGAATATGGCTGGGCGGGGTACTGATATTAAACTGGGGAAGGGTGTGTCTGAACTTGGAGGTCTTCATGTTATTCTATCAGAAAGGCATGAGGCTGGGCGTATAGACAGGCAATTAGCAGGCAGATGCGCACGTCAAACAGACCCAGGAAGCTTTGAAGCGATATTGTCGATGGAAGACCCTGTTTTACTGTCTCATCTAAAGGGTGTGACAAAGTGGCTTGCACGGAGTGTCGGTGAGCAAGACTCCCGTATTGGACAAGTGGCGAAAGTGCAGTTAATGAATTTTGCACAATACCGGACAGAGCATGCTCAATCTAAAGTACGGAAGAATCTATTGAAATCGGATCGCCAAACGGGCAGTGTTCTGTCGTTTTCTGGACGACCAGAATAAAAGGAGTAATGCAGTGAAACGACATTTAAAAGCTTTGTTATGGTTGGTTGTTATCTCAGTGGGTGGGCTTTTCATTGCGAATGCAGCCAACCTTATTTCATTATCTCAGATGATCAATGCATTACACACGGCCCATGCTCCCGAAATTACTGAAGTTAAAGAGCCTGCAAAAGCCACTAGTATAGAGCCTGCAGCGATATTTGATCAGTATCTTAAATTAGCACAGCAAGGAGATCCAGGAGCGCAATACAATCTTGCGATGCTTTATTACTCAGGCAAAGAAGTGCCTCAGGATTATATTATGGCGGCAGACTGGTATATAAAATCTGCCAAAAATGGTAATGGTAAAGCATTTTATCAGCTAGGGCAGATGAGCTATATGGGACAAGGTGTTCCACAGAGCCATAAAAGAGCTGCATACAGATATCGTCAAGCTGCCGCACTGGGTAATTTTGCAGCGAAGAGTCGTTTGCAAATGATGTATGCACAAGGTTTAAGTGTACCGCAAAAAAATGAAATGGCGATGCTCTCGCAACCTGATCTACCTATTCAGGATGATGCAGGCGGGACTAAAGTGTCGTCAAACTTAGAAGTTGCGATAAAGAACAATGATGGAAAGATAAAGCCTGTCGATAAATCACCACTGGTAACATCTTCGATGCCATTACCAAACACACTTTCTCGTGGAAATGATGGCAAGAGTCTTGGTGATGAGATGGAGTGCATGTTAGAGCCGCACCTTGTCTCAAATATTGGCAGCCCTGTTGAAGGTGTTTTAAGTCGGGTTTATGTGGATCGTGGAGATTATGTTTCTAAAGGGCAAATTTTAGCACAACTGCATGCAGATGTAGAAAAAGCGACAGTGGAGTGGCGCAAAGCTCAAGAGGCATTTGGTTTACGCCAAGTAAAGCGTAATGAAGAGCTATTTAAAAAAGAACTCATTTCTACCAATGAAAAAGATGAGATGGAAACGCAAACACGTATCGCTGGACTTGAACTGAAAGAAAAACAACAGATACTCAATCAACGAACTATCCGTAGCCCATTAAATGGTGTTGTCGTTGAGCGTTCTTTAGTTCCAGGTGAGCACGTTGCACAAGAGAAAATATTGAAAATCGCGCAAATTAACCCTCTAAATGTTGAAATGGTTATGCCAGTAGAGATGTTTGGGAAAATAAAGTTAGGTATGGTTGCGAATGTTAGACTTAGCCCACTTTTAAATGGTACTTACCATGCAAAGGTAATCGTCATAGATAAAGTGATTGATGCAGGCAGTGGCACTTTTGGCGTGCGCTTAGAGCTTCGTAACCCAGGAAATAAAATTCCATCAGGGATTAAATGTAGATTAAGTTTCTAATAAAATAAGTGGTTGCAGTAGATAAACACTAAATATCAGCCCAATAATTGATGATTTATATCACTTATTATTTCCAACTTCTCTTTGTAATTTTCTTGTTTTAAAACTTATAAATTTTTAGTGGTTATTAGTTTTTATCTGGTCGATCAATTAGATTATTTCAATCGAAAACAAGCTAATATTGGTGTGCGTGTGGCGTTTACTTATGGTATATTAATAAGCTAATTTTATGCCTATATGGCAATTCTGAAGTTATAAAAACATTGAAAGTAGACTTATGTTAGAACTAATCCGTAATCATTCAAAAGGGTGGTTAGCAAAAATTATTTTAGCCGCTATTACCATTCCATTTGCACTATTTGGTATTGATCAATATTTGAGTGGTGCTGGCGGTAACGTACCTGTTGCTAAGGTGAGCAATGATGAAATATCACTGCAAGAATATAGTTCTACATTAGAATCTGTAAGAAGGCGGATGCAAGCGCAAGGTGAAAGATATGACGCTAGTGTGTTCGATAGCCTAGCATTTAAACAGTCTATTTTAGAGGGTTTAATCATGCGCCGCTTAGTGAATAAAGAAACTGTGGCTGCAAACTTTCAGATTGGTGACAAGCAATTAAGCGACCACATTTTGGGATTGCCAGAATTTCAAGAGAATGGTCAGTTCTCTGAAGAGATTTATCAGAAAACAATGGAGCAAAATGGCTTAAGAGTAAGCAAGCTTGAGGCTAGTATTCGAAATGATTTAGTTGTGCAGCAAGCGCGTGATGATTTGGCTAGCTTAGCATTTTCACCGAAGTCTACTGCAGCAAAAGCGGTTCAATATCAACACCAAAAGCGTGATGTCAGCATGGCTGAAATTAAAGCTTCAGCTTTTATTTCTCAAGTAGAAGTAACCTCTAAGCAAGTAAAAGAGTACTACGAGCGCCATAAAGACAAGTTCAAAGTGCCTGAGCAGGTGAAAATGGAGTTTGTGTTGCTATCAGCTGCCGGCCTAATTAATGGCGTCAAGGTGTCGGATGAAGAAGTAGAAGATTTTTATGATCAAAACCTAGATAAGTTTAAAGGTGACGAGGAGCGTGAAGCCAGTCATATTCTGATTGGTTTTGGTGTGAGTGCAACGGATGAAGGTAAACAAAAAGCTAAAGACCAGGTCCTTGAAATTGATGCACAATTAAAAGCCGATCCTAGCCGATTTGAAGAGTTGGCGGTTAAGTTCTCCCAAGACCCTGGCTCAGCTACTAAAGGAGGTAGTTTAGGCAGTTTTGGTCGCGGTGCAATGGTTAAACCATTTGAGGATGCTGTTTTTGATATGGAGACAAATCAAATTAGTGATGTTGTTGAATCTGAGTTTGGCTACCATATTATTCGTTTAGATGGCGTAACAGGTACAGCACCTATATTTGATGAGATAATGCCGCAAATTAAAGCAGACCTTATTTTCCAAAAAGCACAGATTAAATATGCAGAACTGACTGAAGAGTTTAGTAATACTGTCTATGAACAGTCTGGTAGCTTACAGCCAGTTGCTAAGAAGTTTAACTTGACTGTGCAAACACCAGATTGGCTAAACCGGGAAGAGGGTACTAAGTACTTTAAAGGCAATACGCAACTAATGGATATGGTGTTCTCTGATGATGTATTGAACAATCAACGCAACACAGAGGCAGTAGAGGTTTCACCGAATAATTTAGTTGCTGCACGTGTCGTTGAATATAAGGCTGAAGCACCTAGACCTTTTGATGAAGTAAAACCAGGTATTGAAGCCCTGCTAAAACTTGAGCAAGCGCTTAAGTTGGCTGAAGAAAAAGGTAAAGCGGTGCTTGCTAAATTAGAAGCTGGTGAGCAAGATGAGACTTTGGATTGGATTCCAGAAGTGACGGTTGATCGCAAAACAGCACAAGGTTTAACTGAGCCTGTTATGAAGCAAGTCTTTAAAATCAATGCGACTAAGCTGCCAGCTTATGCAACATTTATTGATACCAACAGAGCTTATGTCTTGGTTAAAGTTTCTAATGTAATTAATGTCTTAGATGAGGATCAAGACTTGAGGCAAAGAGCTGAAATTGAGTATGAACGAGCGTTATCGCAAGAGTATATCAGTGCTTATGGAAAGTCTCTCAAAGCTAAGGCTGACATTGAAGTTAACCGTCAGTTATTAGCTGGTAGCTAACAATCTTAATATAATTAACAACGATAAAAAAAGCTGACTTGGAAAAGTCAGCTTTTTTATTGCGTGGCAGTAATGACTACGTTCTTATCTATTGAGATTAATCAATTTGTCCCGCTGCAGTGATGTTCATACCGCCGTCAACATAAGTTATCTCTCCAGTGATACCTGAGGCTAGGTCGCTGCATAAAAATGCGGCTGCATTACCTACTTCATCAATGGTGATATTTCTGCGCATCGCTGCATGTTTTTCATTAAAGCTAATCATTTTATCGAAATCACCAATGCCTGAAGCCGCAAGTGTTTTGATTGGACCTGCTGAAACGGCATTCACACGAATACCTCTTGGACCTAAGCTTTGCGCTAAGTAGCGCACATTGGCTTCTAAACTTGCTTTAGCAACCCCCATGACGTTGTAATTAGGCATTGTACGCTCTGCACCTAAGTAGCTTAGTGTTAATAAACTACCGTTACGCCCTTTCATCATTGGGTAAGCGGCTTTAGCCAGCCCTGAAAAGCTGTATGAACTAATGTCATGTGCAATGCGGAAGTATTCACGATCAACAGCATCTAAGTAATCGCCATCTAGTGCTACTTTTGGTACAAATGCAACAGAATGCACAAGGCCGTCTAAGCCATCCCACTTTTTGCCTAGTTCGGTGAATAATGCTTCTATTTGTGAGTCTTCTGCTACATCGCAAGGTATTACTAACGTTGAGTCAAAATCGGCAGCTAAGCCGGCAACACGTTTTTCGTGTTTATCGACTTGATAGGTGAATGCGAGTTCTGCGCCTTCACGATGCATTGCCTTAGCAATGCCATATGCGATTGAACGATTGCTGAGTAAGCCAGCAATTAATATTTTTTTACCAGTTAAAAATCCCATAGTTCATCCTAATTAATATTGTTGAGATACTGCGAGTATTTGCTTTAATACCTAGAACCATTTAACTAGATTGACTTCTAGGATCAAGCGCATCGCGTAAACCTTCTCCAAGTAGATTATACCCTAACACGGTTAACAAAATAGCCATGCCGGGGTAAATTGATAACCACCAAGCGAACTGAATATATTCTTTGCCATCGGTCAGAATGTTGCCCCATGAAGCTTGGGGTGCTTGTACGCCCAGCCCTAAGAAGCTTAACCCAGATTCTAATAAAACAGCACCTGCGACACCTAACACAGCACTGACGATAATGGGCGTTAAGCTGTTAGGTAGTAGGTGGGTGAATATAAGACGTACATCTTTAGCACCTAGGCTGCGTGATGCTAATACAAATTCGCGATTGCTTAAACTGAGAAACTCTGCACGGACTAAGCGTGTTACACCCATCCAAGAGGTGAGGCCAATGACAATCATAATGTTGACGATAGACGGCGTGAGAAATGCGATGACCGCTAAGATTAAAAAGAAGCTTGGGATAGACAGCATAATATCAACCAGCCGCATAATCACCGTATCTACCCATCCGCGATAATAACCAGCGAGTGCACCCAAAATAACACCGATTACAGTTGATATGCCAACAGCGACCAAACCAACGAGTAAAGAAATTCGACCACCATAAAGCATCCGACTTAGTACATCTCTTCCAAGTCCATCAGTGCCCATCCAGTGTTGCCAAGAAGGAGCCAGTAATATTGCTTTAACATCAAAAGCATCAGGGTCGTATGGCGCTACCCAAGGCGCCAATATAGCCAGTAAGAACATGATGATGATAATGATGAAGCCAGCTAGCGCCAGTGGGTTGGAAAGGGCTTTAATTAAGATGTTTTTTTGCATGACTAGTCTCTTGCTACACTACGCCTTACACGAGGGTCTGCCCACGCATAAGCAACATCCGCTAATAGATTGCCAAGTAAAGTCAGTGCAGAACCGATGGTGAGTACGCCCATCACAACGGGAAAGTCACGCATTAGGACTGCATCATAAAAAAGCTTGCCCATGCCAGGAATGGCAAAAATTGTTTCTGAAATGACAGAGCCACCAATTAAGCCAGGTATTGATAAACCAATAATGGTGATGAGTGGTAATAGTGCGTTTCTTAAGGCGTGTGTGTAGACAACTTTATATTCGCTGAGCCCTTTGGCACGAGCTGTCGTAATATAGTCTTGGTTAAGTACGTCCAACATCCCATTTTTAACGAATAAGGTAATGCCAGCAAGTCCGGTAATCGATGGGATAATCACAGGCATGACGAGGTGGCTAATACTGTCAGTTAACTTCCCCCAAGTATCTAAATTGTCGTAATTGAGGCTATGTAAGCCAGAAATAGGAAGCCAGTTATTAACGACACCAAGCCAATACATGAGTAATAGCGATAACCAGAAACCTGGAATTGAAAAGCCAATAAAGTTAAGCAGTGTAATGGATTTATCTTGCCATAGCTGGTATTTACGCGCGGCTAAAATACCTAATGGGATGGCTAATATTAGCGTGATGGCAAGACCGAGGAGATTAATCATTAAGGTGATGGGTAGTGCCGCTTCTATCATGCCTTCTGTGTAGTTACCATCCTCGTCAGTTATCCCCAAGAATACGGGCTTCTGGTGGCTGGCGAAAGAGTTACCAAAATCAAGCTGAACTATGCGTTTAAGCCATAGGCCATATTGCACAATAATTGGCTTGTCTAGGTTGTAAAGTTCACGTAGTTTTTGGCGTGATTGCTCACTAGCTTTGGGGTTAAAAGAAGCCTCATTATTGGTAATATCACCAGGTGCTAAGTGCATAATGAAAAATGAGATCAGGCTAATGCCGATGAGCATTGGTAGCATCCATAAAATACGTTTTATAATGTATTTCAACATGTTAGTGAGCGCTTATTTGATTTCGGCGATAGGATTTCGGTATAAACCACTTTTGTGAATCATACCCTACGCCAGCAGGCGGCGTTGGCTTTGCAATGCCTTGTACACGCTTATGGATAGCCGTTAGTCCATAACCCGCAGATAAGTAAACGATAGGATTGTCTGCTAACAGCTGTTCCGCAAATGCATGGTAAATTGCTTGGCGCTTATCTGGATTGAGCTCTGTACGACCTTGTTCTAACAGTTTGTCAACGGTTGCGTTGTTGTAGCCGAGGAAGTTAAATTGCCCAGGGGCCTGCTGGCTAGAGTGCCAAATACTGTATTGGTCAGGGTCCAAGCCTAAGCCCCAACCTAAAATCACAACATCAAACTCACCCGTGTTAATAAATCGACTAATAAAGCTTGCCCATTCGATAGCGCGAATCTTAACGTCGATACCAATTTCTTTGAGCCTACGTTGAATAATGACCGCAGATTTTTCACGTTCTTTGTTTTGATTAGTAATGATTTCAAATGCAAATGGCTTGCCATCACGTTCCAAAACACCATCATCATTCACGTCTACAAAGCCAGCTTCTTTTAGCAATGCTTTTGCTTTGCTAGGATTGAAAGAGGCAGGTTTTAACGCGGGATTGCTCCAGCGTGTGCCTGGTTTGTAAGGCGATGCAATATTAATCCCTAAGCCTAAAAAGACACCATCAATAATTTCCTGTTTATCAATTGCATAGTTAATGGCTTTTCGTACACGAATGTCATCAAATGGTTTGTGTTTAAGGTTGAATCCCAGATAGGTATAACTATTACCCAACGCTTTATATAAATTCAGATTTTTTTGGAGTGTAGGTCTAGCTGGAATAATGCGGGAGTATTTGATCGGGTCTAAACCCATGCTATCGATATTGTCTGCCATTAACTCTAGAAACTGTGCTGAGTTATCAGGAATAATACGCGTAATTAGCTGCTCTATGTTTGCCTGGCCAAGTACTGAGTACGAATTGCGTGATAGCTTGATGTTTTCCCCATGCTTCCATTGTGATAGTTGATAGTAATGGCTACCAATTGGATTCCGTGCGAAGTTGGTTGTGCGAATATCTTGACCTTCTAGCAAGTGTTTTGGCAGAATGTGTAAGCTAGACCAGCTATCTAAGGCAGGTGCATAGGCTTGGTTGTAAGTGACGATGAAGGTCAATGCGTTTGGTGCCTCAGCTTTTGTCACCAGTTGAAAGTCTGATGCATAAGGACTGCGCGTATTTTCGTCAGTGACTAGTTGCCATGTAAATAATACATCGGCACTGGTGAGCGGTTTACCGTCGGCCCATTTAAGGTTTGGTTTTAGTTTAAAGGTAATGGTTTTTTGCTTATTAGAGACTTCCCAGCTATTGGCTAGTTCGCCCTTTATGTCGAGTTGCGCATTATATGTTAATAGCGAATTAAATAGATTGGATGTAATTTCTGCGGATGCGGACTCGCCAGCAACCATGAAAATTAAACTGCTTGGCTCTGCTGTCATTGCACTAATTAAAGTGCCACCACTTTCACTTGGGTGCGTCTTACTATAGTCGATGGCCAGGTCAACTTCTTGACTGCAGGCGGATAAGGCTAAACAGCTTAAAATAAGAAGGGTGATCATGAATAGTACGCTTCTAATTGACTGTGTTCTAATCAAAAGCGCGTGTGTATTCATTTTTATAGGTTAAAGAGTTTAAATTGTTGTCCATATATGTAATGCACGAGGGCTACATGTTAGCTATTAAATTCTTTTGGTTCTTGTTTTGGTTTTTGACTGTTTAGTGCGAACCTTGATAACCTGACCAATTTTAATTCTAGAAGATTTTAAGCGATTCATTTTCATTAGAATTGCGGTGCTTGTGCCATATTTTCTGGCAACAGCACTTAATGTGTCACCGCGTTTTATTTTATGAGTAACATGTTTTTTCTTCACATTTTTACGAGTAGGTCGTTCGATATGTGTTTTTTGATTAACGAGTTGAGCAACATCAATTTTATTTGCATTTGCATGATTGCTTGGTATCAGTAGTTTTAAGGATTTTGTTAAGCGCCTGCTATTAGGCAGGCTATTAACCTTACGAAATTGACTGGAAGCAATATTAAATTTATTGGCGATACTGGCAATATTTTCGCCACGCTTAGCGTTGTAAATAGACCAATTTGTAAGAGATTGACCGTAATTAGCTAAATTAGATTTGAATGTATTAACGTTGGCAACAGGCAGTAAAATTTTATGTAAGTTATTTTTAGAGGCAATAACAGGCCGCTTATAACTAGGGTTTAATAAAGCGAATTCTTCGTTTGAAATTTCAGCAAGCTTTGCTGCTACTTTTGCATCAATTTGATAGGGTGGGGCTATTTCGGCAAAGTAAGGTTGATTTGAAATTGGCGCGATATTCAGACCATACTGTTCAGGCTGCGTCACAATATTTTCAATGGCTTGTAACTTGGGGACATACTCGACTGTTTCTCGAGGTAGTTTAAGGCTTTGATAATCTGTTGGTAGCCCAGCGGATTCATTACGTGAAATTGCACGACTAACGGTACCTTCACCAGCATTATAAGCGGCTAGGGCTAAATCCCAGCTGTCGAACATAACATGTAGTTTTTGCAAGTAATCTAAAGCGGCTTGAGTTGCTGCTGTTACGTTTCTACGGTTATCTGACCACCAATTTTGCTCTAAACCAAAATACTTGCCAGTTGTTGGGACAAATTGCCACATGCCAGCAGCATGGCTACGCGAATAAGCGGTTGGATTATATGCACTTTCTATCATTGGCAATAATGCAATCTCGGTTGGCATTCCGCGCTTTTCAACTTCTTCCACTACATAGAATAGGTATTTTTGACTACGTGACATCATTCTTGCCACATATTTAGGGCGTTTAGCGTAAAAATTTTCGAATTTAGTGGTGCGTTTTGACGATATGTTGGGAATGGCGTATCCCTGTTGAATGCGTGCCCATAAATTATTTTTCGTAACCGTTGATTTGGCTGTGGATTGGTCGTTGAGCATACCATCCAAAAGGAATGTAACCTCAACACCCTTAGCATTGGTGGCAGCGAGGGATTGGAATGATAAGAAGAGAAGGGCAATTAAAGAGAAAACGCTAAAAATAACAATAGCCTGTCGATGCGAGTTGTTTGCCGTCAGTAAAAGATGTATTTTTCTATGCATGTGCAGCGCTGCTTGAAATAGGAAAGTTACATAGTATACAGGCTACTTAGCGTAGTCAAGTGTGGTTAAGCTTTAAGTTTATATATTATCATCATGATTAATAATGATTTCTTGCTAATCTGATTTGAGTGAAGACGGATAGCTCATCTGTCTGGTTGCTGCCAGAATGCTGAATGATAGCATCTTCATTACAGCGTAAAAATGGATTTGTTTTTAGTTCTAGTGAGATTGTGCTCGGTAGACTCGCTTTATTTTCACCTCTTAAGCCAGAGACCGTCCGTTTTCTTTCTAGTAAATCTTGGTTTTCAGGATCTACCGATAGAGCAAAATCAATATTTTTAGCCGTATACTCATGTGTGCAATACACTTTTGTTTGTGGGTTTAATTCTTTTAAGCGGGTTAAAGCATTTAGCATTTGTTCAGGTGTGCCTTCAAAAAGTCGACCACAGCCTGCACCAAATAAGACATCTCCACAGAATAAATAAGCATCACTTACAAAAGCAATATGGCCTAGCGTGTGACCTGGAAGCCACATGACTTTGAGTTGTAAGTTGAAGCTAGGTAAGTCTACGTGATCACCTTCTACGAGAGCGGTATGTTCGAAGTCGAATGTTTCATACTGAGGTGCGTAAACAGTTGCTGGGTATTGTTTAAGTAATGCATCAACGCCGTTAATATGGTCCAAGTGGTGATGCGTAATCAAAATGGACTTTAGTTTAAGTGATTTTTTTTGAAGTATATCCAAAACAGGCGCTGCATCTCCTGGGTCAATCACAACAGCATCACGCGTATTATGCAAAAGCCATATATAATTATCCTTATAGGCTGGAATTGGCTCGATATGTAAGTTTGATGGTTGCATGGTAGTTAAATTCTAGACTTAAAATATAATGTCAATATTGAATTTATTAGCGGGTTTGTCAATCATTTAATGCAAACATACACACAAGAAGACTGGTTTGAGAGCACGTTAGGTCAATCACTATTGGACTACGAACAGCCTATTTATGACCATGCTGTGAGCGATTTGTTTGGATTTTATGCGGTTCAGGTTGGTTTGCCGCAAGTCGATTGTTTGAAAAATTCCCGCATTCCTCATGTCATTACTGCTGGCAATGCCACCGGACATATTCGTTGTGAGAGCGACTACCTGCCTTTTGCCGAAAGTAGTATTGATTTATTATGCATGCCGCATGCGTTAGAGTTTAGCGATAACCCACACCAAACTTTAAGAGAAGCTGCGAGGGTGTTAGTCCCCGAAGGTTATTTAATCATGACTGTTTTCAACCCTTTTAGTTTTTGGGGCTTAAAAAGACTGTTGAGAAAAAAGAAAGGCTATCCTTGGGGAGGACAGTTTTTTTCTTTATTACGTATTAAAGATTGGCTAGCATTATTGGGCTTAGAGTTCGTTGAGGCCGAGTTTTTCTGCCATGAGTTACCCATTAATAATGAAACTTGGTTAAAACGCTTTTCGATAATCTCCAAAATTGGTGCTAAGTGGTGGCCGATGATGGGTGGGCAATATGTGATTGTGGCAAAAAAGCGCGTTGTGAATATTACCTTGTTAAAGCCAAAGTGGAAGCAGCGACTATTACAGTCTGGACTAGCAGTCAGTGGCCAAAAGAATAAGCATCAAACGAGTCAAAATAGAGTGAAATGTAAATAAAATGAAAGTTAGTACGAAATGATAGAAGTTGTGGAGATATACACGGATGGCGCTTGTAAAGGAAACCCTGGCGTCGGCGGCTGGGGGGCCTGGTTTCATTACAATGGACATGAAAAATCCATCTTTGGAGGCGAAGAAAATACGACCAATAACCGCATGGAGATGATGGCGGTTATTAAAGCACTGGAGACGTTAAAGCGCTCAAGTAATGTTAAGTTGTATACTGACTCTTCGTACGTTCAAAAAGGCATGACAGAATGGCTGGTTGGCTGGAAAGCTAAAAATTGGAAAACAGCTGCTAAAAAAGCAGTTAAAAATGATGATTTATGGAAGCAGCTAGATGTGCTGGCCAGTCAACATCAGATAGAATGGCTTTGGGTAAAAGGGCATGCTGGTGATGTTGGTAATGAACGGGCAGATGATCTGGCAAACGCAGGGGTAGAACAAATCCTAAATAAAGCAGTGTAAGATACAAAGTAGATGAGACAAATATTTTTAGATAGTGAGACAACGGGACTATACCCAGATCAAGGGCATCGCATTATTGAGATTGCTGGTGTTGAAACTATTAATCGGCGACCGACAGGCAACCATTACCATAAATACATTAACCCAGAGCGGGAAATCGATGCCGGTGCGCAAGAGGTGCATGGGATAACCTTGGAGTTTTTGCAAGATAAACCTTTATTTAAAGACCTGGCTGATGATTTTTTAGCATTTATACAAGGAGCTGAGCTGATTATTCATAATGCGCCGTTTGATATTGGCTTTTTGAATAGCGAGCTAGGGAAGCTAGGACGGCCGGCTGTAACAGAGGTTTGTGGTAGTGTTGTAGATACGCTAAAAATGGCAAAAGATGCTCGCCCTGGACAACGTAATAACTTGGATGCACTTTGTAGGCATTTTCAAATTGATAACTCAAGACGAACCTTACACAGCGCATTGTTAGATGCTGAATTATTAGCTGAAGTTTATATGGCGCTGACACGTGGTCAAGATAGCTTAATGATTGACTTGGAACATGAGTCAGCTTCGTCAGAAAGCATTGTGCTGAGCGAGAACCGTGCTGCATTGCGCGTACTCATGGCTGATGAAGAAGAGCGTGCGGCACATGGTGTTTATTTGTCCGGCTTGGGTGGTGTTGAGAAGCCTTCTTGGTAATGAATTAGCTGTATTTTTTATATTTAGGTAACCAATGAATAATTGTATTTTAGTAACAGGTGGGGCAGGCTTTATTGGCAGTAATTTTGTCAATGTTTGGGTTAAGAAAGGGTTTGGAAAAGTCGTTAATGTAGACAAGTTAACCTACGCGGGTAACTTGGAGAACTTATCAGGCATTCAAGGCAATAAAGACTATGTCTTTGTGCAGGCTGATATTGGGGATAGCAAGGTCATTGCTGAGCTACTTAAAGAGCATGAGCCTAAAGCAATACTAAATTTTGCAGCAGAAAGCCATGTTGATCGTTCCATTTATGCGCCAGGCGAGTTTATTCAAACAAACATTGTAGGTACTTTTAACTTATTAGAAGAAGTGCGTGCCTATTGGAATGGTTTGAATGAGCGTGAGCAAGGTGATTTCAGATTTTTGCATGTATCCACGGATGAAGTCTATGGTTCATTAACGTCTGACGACCCAGCTTTTAAAGAAACAAACCCATATGAACCAAACAGTCCTTATTCGGCTTCTAAAGCTGCTTCTGATCACTTAGTTCGTGCGTATCACCATACGTATGGCATGCCAATGTTGACCACAAATTGTTCAAATAATTACGGTCCTTATCACTTTCCAGAGAAGCTTATTCCCTTAATTATTCATAATGCTTTGAATGGTAAAGATTTACCGATCTACGGGGATGGAAGTAATGTGCGTGACTGGTTATATGTGGAAGATCACTGCAGTGCAATTCGTTGCGTATTAGAAACTGGTCGGGTTGGTGAGACATATAACATTGGTGGTTGGAATGAAATGAGTAATTTAGAAGTGGTGCATACACTCTGCGATATGCTGGATCTACAACGCACAAAAGATGCTGGCAGTTACCGTGACCAAATTACTTACGTTACCGACAGGCCTGGACACGACCAACGTTATGCAATCGATGCAACCAAAATAGAACGTGAGTTAGGTTGGAAACCAGCAGAGACATTTAAAACAGGCATAGAAAAAACCGTTGCTTGGTATTTAGAAAACCAAAGCTGGGTAGAGAATGTGACTAGCGGCGAATATCAAAAGTGGGTCGGTAAAAACTACCAAGCACGGGAGAATGTGTAATGGCAATGAAAGGAATCGTTCTGGCGGGAGGATCAGGCACGCGACTATACCCAGTCACAGAGGCTGTCTCTAAACAGCTGTTGCCTGTTTATGATAAGCCGATGATCTACTACCCGCTATCTGTACTCATGTTATCGGGCATTCGTGAAGTGTTGATTATTTCAACACCTGAAGACACGCCGCGTTTCAATAATTTGCTTGGTGATGGCAGTCAATGGGGTATAGATATTAGCTATACCATTCAACCATCTCCTGATGGCTTAGCACAGGCTTTTATCTTAGGTGAGGGTTTTATTGGTGATGATTCATGTGCGTTGGTACTAGGCGACAATATTTTTTATGGACATGAATTGGCACAGATGACAAAGAGTGCAACAAAACGTTCAGCGGGCGCATCTGTATTTGCTTACCCTGTGCATGATCCAGAACGTTATGGCGTTGTTGAGTTCGACGCGAATGGGTTTGTGATTAGCTTAGAAGAAAAGCCTGAAAAACCAAAATCACGCTATGCGGTAACGGGTTTATATTTTTACGATAATGATGTCGTGCAAATGGCGAAAGACTTGAAGCCATCACCAAGAGGCGAGTTAGAAATTACTGATTTAAACCGACTTTACTTAGCGCGTGGTGATTTGCATGTAGAGGTAATGGGTAGAGGGATGGCTTGGTTAGACACTGGCACACACGACTCTTTATTAGAAGCGGGTTCCTTTATTCAGACAATAGAAAAACGTCAGGGCTTGAAAGTGGCTTGTCCAGAAGAGATTGCTTATCGCATGGGTTTTATTGATGCGACACAAGTTAAAGTGCTGGCGAAAAAGTATACTAAAAATAGCTATGGGAAGTACTTGATTCAAATGTTAAGTGAACAGGTGTTTTAAATGCAAGCCATTAAAACTAGCATTCCTGAAGTCATCATTTTTGAGCCTAAAGTATTTGGTGATGAGCGTGGGTTTTTTTATGAAAGCTTTAATGAAAAGGTGTTTAAGCAGGCAACAGGCTTGAACATTGACTTTGTACAAGATAATCACTCTAAGTCTGCTAAAAATGTATTGCGTGGCCTGCATTACCAAACTGAACATACGCAGGGTAAGTTAGTGCGTGTGACGCAAGGTGAGGTGTTTGATGTGGCTGTTGATTTGCGCCAATCATCTAGTACGTTTGGGCAGTGGGTCGGTGAAAAACTTTCAGCTGAAAATAAGCACATGATATGGGTGCCAGCAGGTTTTGCACATGGCTTTGTTGTGCTATCAGAAACGGTTGAGTTTTTGTATAAAACAACTGATTTTTACTCTCCTGAACATGAAATAAGTATTCAATGGAATGATGCTGATATAGGTGTTGACTGGCCTTTGGATGGAGAGCCATCTTTATCTGTGAAAGATAAAGATGGCCTTGCCTTTTCTGAAGCACCTTACTTTGACTAAATCATTTTAACATTGAATCTAAAAGCATCATGAACCCACAACGCATCTTATTGACTGGTATCAATGGTCAGGTTGGTAACGCACTGTTATCGAAATTGACAGATTATGAGGTGGTAGGACTTTCTCGCAATGAGTTGGATTTGACTAATACAGATGCTATTAGACAGGCTATTCGTGAGATAAAACCTGATTTTATTATTAATCCAGCCGCTTATACCGCTGTTGATAAGGTCGAATCAGAGCCTAATATGGCTCATACGATTAATGCGATAGCCCCGCAAGTCATTGCTGAGGAAGCTGCAAAGCTTGGCAGTGCATTAATTCACTTCTCGACAGATTATGTCTATGATGGACATAAAAACACACCTTATATAGAAACAGATGCAGTTAACCCACAAAGTGTCTACGGCAAAAGCAAACTGGCTGGTGAAGAAGCGGTGCGAGCAGTTGGGTTGCCACACCTCATTTTACGGACAAGTTGGGTTTATGGTACTTATGGACATAACTTCCTTAAATCAATCATTCGCTTAGCTAGAGAAAGAGAGGAGTTAGGCATCGTTGCGGACCAACAAGGAACACCAACTTCTAGTGCTAACATTGCAATGGCCCTATTGGCGTTAATCAAACAATGGAATGGGCAAGAAAGTGGTGTTTTTCATTTTACAAATATGGGTAGTACGACATGGTATGGCTTTGCCAGTGAGATTGTGCGTCAATATGCAGCGATGCAGATGCAGCCTGCACTAAAGGTTAAGGCAGTTAACCCCATAACAACAGCAGAATACCCCACACCAGCACCAAGACCAGGAAATTCATGTTTGGATAATGAGAAGTTGAGCCGTGTGTTTGGTATTGCATTGCCAACCTGGCAAGAAGGACTGCAATCAGTGATGCAGGATTTTGCGCTTAAGTCGTAGCGTCTGCCCAACTGTTGGGCGTTTCATATAATCTAACACGAGATAATGTTAGGTGATTGCCATAAGTGTCTTGATATTGATTTTTTAAAATTCTGAAGGCTTCAGCAGCCATGTTTTCTGCAGTGGGTACTGTTTCGAAAACAACTGTTTTATGATCGGGAAGGGTGTTTAAAAAGTCGAGGATGACCTGATCATTTTTGTAAACGATAAAAGCGTGATCCCAAACATCGACAACACTCTCACGCGCAATGCGCTTAACATCAGAAAAGTCCATTACCATCCCATCTTCTGAGGCTTGCTCATTTTGAATGATATCGCCACCCAGTGTAATTTCAATCACGTAGCGATGCCCATGCAAATTGCGGCATTGGCTTTTATGACTGGGGATGCGGTGCCCACTATCAAACTCTAAACGTGTGGTGATTTCCATGGTTTATTCAGTGCTGATTTTCAAGAAGATGATTCAAATGATAATTATATCAGGCTACGAATTAATACGCTTGAACCCACTCAATAAATACTTCATAAGGAAGCGCTTTAGAGAAGTGATAACCTTGGCATTTATTTATTTTTAACGCTTTGATACGTTTTAAGTACCCTGTACCTTCCACACCTTCCGCCACTACTTCTTTACTTAAGTTTTTGGCTAAACTTAATGGAAGGTCTTGAAATTCTATTTTAGCAGCAGGTTTTAGCTTCTCTTGTCTAAATAAGCCGCCTAAAAATGCCGAATGCCATTAAAGAAACTGCCAGTACTTTCGGTTGATTGCTGATTGCTGATTGCTGATTGTGAGTAGTGTATTTCTTAGAGATTATCGTTTTTAATGATGCATCATTGCCATAATGAACATTGAGTGTTGTGCTATCACTATTGCTTGATGAAGCATTTTTAGGGGTTTGGTAATTCTTTACTTATCGTAAGGTATCAAATAACAAGACTTTCTCACCACGCCTTGATTTGTTGATGATCAGTGTTTGCTTGTTTTCAAATTTGCTAGGGGCTTTTATTCTAATCGTTGAGCTACGTTTAACTGTAACATCTCGTTTAGCCAATGCTTGAAACGCTTTGCCGATAGATTTTGTTCTATCGATGACAACATAAGCGCAAGTAGACCTTATTTTATCTAGATCTGCCTGATCTTTTAGTACAAAGCCCTGCAACATGAAGTCTGACTCGCTCCACGGTTTATCCAACTCAGAGATAAACATCCCAAGCTTTAATGCGTTCACTACTATTTTTTCATTTTTTTATATCAATCATAAGGAATACTTAGTGTCTCTATATGTGCAACAGCTACCTCAGCCAATGATGATAAATGATAACCACCCTCTAAAGAAGAAACAATGCGATTGTTAGCATGTTTTTTTGCAATATGTTGAATAAATTTGGTTATCCAAACATAATCTTTTTTTGTCAATGCAAGATCGGCAAGTGGATCTTTAGCATGCGCGTCAAAGCCCGCAGAGATGAAAATAATCTCTGGTTTGAAGGCTTCTAGCGCAGGTCTAAATGATTTTTCAAATACCTTGCGGAATGGTTTCCCATTACTCTTTGCAGGTAATGGAGCATTCAGCATATGATCACTAGCTGATTCAGCACCCTTATGTGGGTAAAAGGGGTGTTGGAAAGTGGAGCACAACATGACACTAGCATTATCTTTGAATATATCTTCCGTGCCATCACCATGATGTACGTCAAAATCAATAATCGCCACCCGTTTTAGTTTGTATTTTTCTAATGCATAAGCAACACCTGCCGCTACATGATTAAAAATACAAAAGCCTGCACTGTTGGCGCGGCCGGCATGGTGACCTGGCGGGCGGATGCAGCAAAAGGCATTATTGACTTTTCCTTGCATGACTAAGTCGGTGGCATGAATTGCGGCACCAGTGGCGTGTAATGTTGCTTCTAGGCTCATTGGACCCATTGATGTGTCACCATCTAGCCGCACTAAGCCCGCTTTCGGCGCAACACTAAAAATGTAATCAACATAAGCATCACTATGCACACGGCGTAAGTCTTTTTTAGTTGCACTTGGCGCATCAGTAAACAATAGCTGGTCTTTTAAAGGCGAAGCCATTACTGCATTTTTAATCGCTGTCATGCGGGCTGGTGATTCTGGGTGGCTACCATCCATGACGTGGAGAAGGGTGTCAGGGTGGGAAATGAACGCCGTAGACATTGTTGTTAATCTAGCTAGTTAATTCTTGGAGCATTCGACAACTCTGTTGATAGTTCTTGGTAAAAAGCCAATCGAATTGCATTGATTTCCTCTTCATCAATCGCATTCTTAATCGCGCAATCCGGTTCATGCTGATGCTTGCAATCACTAAAATGACAATGACCGAGGTACGGCCTAAATTCGATAAAGGAAAGCTCTAGTTCTTCTTGCGTTAAATGATTAATCCCAAATTCTTGCAAGCCAGGCGAGTCAATTAGCGTGCTATGTTCACTTAAGTGATACAAATGCGCTGCTGTTGTCGTGTGCTTTCCGCTATCTAAAGTGCTGCTAATTTCGCGCGTACGCACATTCTCATCAGGGAGTAAGGTGTTAATAATGGTCGACTTACCCATACCTGATTGCCCAACCAATACACTTTGGTGGTGGTCTAAATAAGGCTGTAATGGGGCAGTATCTTCTAGCGCAGATAAATATACGGTTTGATAGCCGAGTGCTTCATATACTTTTAATTTATTTTTGGCATCATTCGCTTCTGGCAAATCACACTTGTTTAATACAATCAGCGGTTTGATGTTGGCAGCCTCTGCGGCAGCCAAACAGCGATTGAGCAAGGCTTCATAAAAACTAGGCTGAGTCGCAAGGACAATCAGGACTTGTGTGACGTTAGAAGCAAGAATTTTGCTTTTGAACCCATTACTGCGATAAAGTAGGCTTTCACGTTTTTCGCTAGATTCAACAACACCTTCAGCTTTGTCTGTGAGTTTGATGTTGACGATGTCTCCACAAGCTAAATCGGTTTTTTTGCCACGGGTAACACAACTAATTCTTATTTTGTCTACGAGTTCGACTTGGTAGCGCTTGCCATAGGCGGCGACGACCAGTCCTTGTAAGGTCTTATTCTTCAAATTTGTAATACTGCTCATTAAGGTAGGCTGAAGTATTCATCTCGTCCTCTTCAAACCATTGTAAATTTAAATTGGTATTGCAAGCACGGACTTGTGCGACCAAACCTTTGGAAGATTCTACTTTGTGAAAAGGACGTGTGTAAATCTCTGAGCCATCCCCACCATAGGTAGAGGCATGGCAGCTGATACAGTTCTTATCAAGCAAGGCTTTACCTGCCGCGATATCTGCTGTTGCAAAGAAATCGTTTGCCATTGCATTTGCACTAATTAAGCTCATTGCCAATATTAACTTGTACATACGTTTACCCAGACAAAGATTAACAATTAGTATACGCTGCTAATTTCGAAATGCGAATGCTGGCTGGTGGATGAGAGTCATAAAAAGCTGAGTGAAATGGGTCTGGCGTAAGCGTAGACGCATTATCGCGGTATAACTTAACTAAGGCATCAACCAAGTGTGTTGCACTGGCATTCTTCGCTGCGTAATTATCTGCCTCAAACTCGCATTTTCGTGAATAGTTTGCCATTAGTGGCTTAATCAAGAATAAGAAGACCGGTGAGGCCATCATAAATAGCAATAGCGCCATATGGTTGCTTGGTGAAGTCACGCCAAGACCTTGGAAAAACCAAGATTGATTAATAAGCCAGCCGAGTAATGCCAAGCCAATCAAGCTCATGACGAAAATCATTATGATGCGTTTAATGACATGTTTATGTTTAAAGTGCCCAAGTTCATGCGCAAGCACTGATTCAATTTCCTCTGTGTTTAAGCGTTCAAGCAATGTGTCAAAGAACACGACACGTTTACTATTACCAAAACCTGTAAAGTAAGCATTGCCGTGGCTGCTTCTAGTTGAACCATCCATGACGAATAAACCTTGTGATTTAAAGCCGCACTTAGTTAGTAAAGACTCAATTCTTGCCTTTAAGCCTTCGTCAGCCAATGGTGTAAATTTGTTAAATAAAGGGGCGATAAAAGTAGGGTAGACGGCGAGCATCGTAATGTTAAAGACAGTCCAAACCACCCATAAATAGAACCACCAATACTCACCAGCACTTTGCATCAGCCAAAGTGCAGCGAATAGAATAGGTGCGCCTAATAGCAAACCAACGACGCTGTGTTTCACTAAATCAGATAAGAACATGGCGGGCATCATCTTGTTGAAGCCGAATTTCTCATCAACAACAAAGGTTTTATAGTATTCAAATGGTAAATCAACGAGGCTGCTCACTAATAAAGCACTACAGATGACCAGCGCGCCACGGAAGATATCGTGATTAGGTAGAATGTTAGACCAAATCGTATCAATCCACTGTAAGCCGCCACCGATGGTGAGGATGAAAAGCAGTGCAGCTTGTACAAGCATTTCAAATAAGCCTAACTTTGTTTTAGCAGTCGTATAGTCGGCAGCTTTTTGATGTGCATCTAAGGCAATGTTTTTGGCGAAAGCGGCTGGTACTGCTTTGCGATTTTCTTGAACAAAGTTAATTTGGCGTGTGCCTAACCAGTAGCGAATAATGCTGCTAAAAGCGAGTAAGCCAACAAAGAGTAGGGTAAGTGTATGAGTCATGGTTTTATGTCTTAAGTTATTCTGTCTTGAGTTATAAAGTACGGTTAAACTGATATGATATTAAAGACTATAGTCTAGTTGTTACATTCTGAAGCATTTGCACTGCAATGGTTCGCGTACAACTCAAACATTCACTATTTTAATGGAAATCATGATGAAAGCTGAAAATAATGTAATTAATAAAGATAATTTAATTTGGTTGGATATGGAAATGACGGGATTATTACCTGATTCCGACCGAATTATAGAGTTGGCCGTAGTGGTGACCGATGCCGAGCTTAATGTCCTAAGCGAGTCTCCTAGTATTGTGATTCATCAATCTGATTCTGTTTTAGATGGTATGGATGCTTGGAATACGGGCACACATGGACGTAGTGGTTTAACGGATAAAGTTAAAGCCTCAACAACCGATGAGGCTGCGGGCTCTCAGCAAATGTTTGATTTTCTAAAACAATATGTACCAGAAGGTAAGTCACCAATGTGTGGCAATTCCATTTGTCAGGATCGTCGTTTTATGGCGCGCTATATGCCAGAATTAGAAGCGTTTTTTCACTACCGTAATTTAGATGTGAGTGTGTTTAAAGAGTTGGCTAGACGTTGGAAGCCTGAAATCTACTCAGGCTTTAAAAAGTCGGGTAAGCATGAAGCTTTAGCGGATGTGTATGAGTCAATTGAAGAGCTGAAGTATTATCGAGAGCACTTTATTATTAAATAGTATGATTAAGTGGGGATAACCAAGAAAATGAGCCGCATAAAAAATGAGGCGGCATTTTCTTAGAAATGACGCCCCAAAGGAGGAGATTTTAGCTTTGAATAAGCATGTTTATATAAAGCATACTCCGTGCCAAACCTTCTTTTTTTATTGCTGTGTGATGACTTTTTTATATAAGTCTAGGTATGTAGCAGCGCTAGAAGCCTAGCTAACGACGGTATTCATGCCGTTCTTCTAGATTTTTCTCCACGCTTTTTTATCTTTCCAAAGTGATATTGCTTTTCTAATTGTGTTCAATAGTGCAGCTTGAGTAACACTTTTTAGCACAAACCCTGTTGCCGTATTGTTTTTGATTGATGCTGGTGATGTATGCCGTATAGAATCTGCCAAACCGCCTGTAGATGAGAAAATAGGCGGGGTTACATAGGCTAAACCATATAGTTGTTTTAATCCGCAAGGCTCAAAACGGGAAGGCATAATGAACATATCGGCACCTGCCATGATGCTAGCGGTTCGTTATAGCCGACATTAACGCCAACCATGGCGGGGCATTGTTTGTGTAATTGACTGAATGATGTTTCTAATGTTTTTTCACCACTCTCTAAAATAGCAATTTGACAACCTTCAGTGACCAGTTTTGGAATAATGGGAGGCAACAAAACTAAACCTTTTTGATAGGCAAACCGATTCATAACGCCCAGTAATGGAGCGTTTGCATCAATGTTGAGTTCAAATTTTTTCTGTAAGTGCTTTTTAACTGACTTCTTACCAGTAATGTTTTTGGACGAATAGAGTTTGGTGAGCGCTGTATCGGTGGCTGGATTCCAATCTTGCGTATCTATGCCATTCAATATGCCAGTTAAGAGTGTATGGCGCTGTTCTAATAAGACTTGTAAACCAAAACCATACGCTTTAGTTTAGATTTCTTTCGCGTAAGTCTGGCTCACTGTGCTGAGGTGGTCTGCGTAAAAAAGACCTGCTTTCATAAAGGAAATTTGATCATGGAATTCAAATCCGTTGATATTGAAATGTTCAGTAAGTAGCCCTAATTCCGTTAACTGATTGGCATCAAAGTTGCCTTGATAGGCCATGTTATGAATGCTAAATATCGTTTTTACAGGTGTTTTATCAAAAAAACTTAATATACGCAGGTGTTAGCCCTCGATTGCCAATCATTGCAATGGACGATGTTAGATTGGCAGTTAAGAGGGGAGCCTTTTTTAGTGAGTAAGCTGGTGACTCTTGAAAGTACGCCAAAGCGTAATGCATTTTTAGGCCAATCAATATTATTGTTAGCTGTATAGGATTCATCTTTACGACCATATAAAGCATTATTTTTGATGGTGATTACATCTACATCACTATCAGGCAGTTTGCCGGTAAAGAGTGTGCATTTCTGACCTAAAGCATAAATGGTTGCGACTTGTTTAACTACTGTTAATTTATCAAGTAAATTACTATATGCAGGTAACAATACTTTATATTTCCGCTGAACTCAGCGGCGTTCTGTATGGCTTTTGGTAGTGCATCACTGAAGTCAGCTAAGCCGCCAGTTTTAATTAATGGGTACGCTTCAAGTGTTACAAATAAGATCTACACATTTTTCTCGTATGAAGTTTGGTGAAAGAATTAATATCCACTATTATAAATGCTAATTGAATATTTTAAACGAAGGAATTGTATGATGTTTGGACAATGGATTGCAGTCGGTATTGGCGCTGCTATTGGCGCATGGCTAAGGTGGGGTTTAGGCTTAATGTTTAATGCAACATTGCCAGTGCTGGCTTTAGGTACTTTGCTGGCTAACTTGTTAGGGGGTTATCTCATAGGGTTGGCTATTGGGGCGTTCGCGTTATCGCCTTCTGTTTCACCAGAGGTGAGGCTATTTGTCATGACGGGTATGCTTGGCGGGTTAACGACGTTTTCTACTTTTTCTGCTGAAGGCGTGAATTTAATTGCGCGGGGGCAGTATGTTTGGGCTGTCATGCATGTGTTAGTGCATGTGTTGGGGTCGCTAGCCATGACGGGTTTTGGTATTTTAACGATTCAGTTGATAAAAGGATAATGTGATGCAAAGTATCTATTTGAAAGTGTTTGTGTCAGAAAATTTCGTAACCATGGCGATTTGCTTTATGAGTGGATTTTGCGAAAAGCGGAGTCGATGGGATTTCTGGTGGTAGCGCATCGCGTACGATAGCTGGGTTCGGTAGTCATGGACGTCTACAGGAGCAGCGTTTTTTGAATTAGCAGACGAGCTATCCATTGCGTTGATTTTTTTTGCGGCTGAAGAAGTTATTGATATTGCTACAGTCAGTGGATAATTCATTGTTTTATATTAAATTTAATTCAGAGGCAGGATAGACGAAATAAGCTAAATAGTTAATAAAATTGCTGCCAACAAAAAAGCCCGAGCAAGTCGGGCTTTTTTGTTGATGAGAAACAGTTTACTTTTGTGTTTCAACCATCACTAACGGTTCGCTAGTACTACTTGCCGTTTCATCTTTTTTCCAGTTTGCTGGCTTACGTGGTGCTTTTGGCTTTGCTGGTTTCGCTGCTTGCTTCGCTGTTTTTGCAGCAGCCTTCGTTTCGACCATCTGTAAGCCACTTCCAGCTAAATCAACTGCCTTTACAGCTTTTGGCTTGCGTGGCGCTCTTGGTTTTGCTGGTTTCTTAGCAGTAGGCTTTTTAGCTGGCTCAGCATCTGTTGCTGTAGGTGTTTCTTTTTTGACTGCTTTTGGTTTCACCTTAGGTTTTGCTGCTTTGCGAGGAGCTGCCTTTGGCTTTTCATTTACGCTGTATGTCGTTTCCGCTGCATTTGCCGTTTTCTCAACTTTAGAGTTAGGTGCGTTAGTTTCAACCACTTTGGTTTCTTTAGTCGCTTCATTGACTGGCGCTTTAGTCACAGGTTTTGTTTCCACTACAGGTGTTGCAAGCTGTTTTTCATTTGCTGTATTTTCAGCTGGCATTGGATTGTTCGCTTCATCACGCGGTTTACGATCACGTCTACCACCACGGCCACGTCTGTTTCCACGTGGTAGTTGGTTATTTGACTTTTCTGAAGTTTCGTTTTTAACTGCTGCTTCAGGTTTCTGCGTGTTTGGCTTTTCATCATGTGGTTGACGTGAGCGCTCTTGTTTTGCTGCATTGTCGTTACGTTGTTGAACGTTGTTGTTATCATTGCCGCCATTTGCGTTACGGTCGCGGTTATTGCGACTGCGACTACGGTTGCGATTGCGATTTTTGTTATTACGTTCGCGGTTATTGTTAATTGGATTTTCTTCGATTACCGGTTTTTCTACTTTAACCTCACCTGTACCACCTAACAATTTTTTAATACGGCTAATAAATGAGCTTTTAGCCGCTAGTTTACTCGAGATTTTCGCTGTAATAGGGGCTGGTGTTGCAGCCGAGATGCCTTTAACAAGCGCAACTGGTGCAGCAGGTTTATTTTCTGTTGTTAGGCTACTTACAGGGTCGCTTTCTGATGGCATTTCTACCATATCATAGCTAGCACGTGTGGTATCTTCAGTCACATCTTCTTGCTTAAGACGCACGACAGTATAGTTTGGTGTTTCCATATGAATGTTTGGAATTAACACCACTTCTACGCCCATCAATTGTTCAATGCTATGAATCTCCCCACGTTTTTCATTGAGTAAGAATGTCGCTGCATCGACTGGTAATTGCACTTGAATAACAGCGCTGTTGTCCTTCATTGCCTCCTCTTGCGTAATACGTAAGATATGCAATGCTGTTGATTCAATACCGCGAATATGACCTGTGCCGTGGCAACGAGGGCAAGCGCCGTGGTTTGCTTCGCCTAGGCTTGTACGTAAACGCTGACGAGAAAGCTCTAGTAAACCAAAGCGTGATATTTTTCCAGTTTGAACGCGAGCACGATCTGGGTGTAGTTCATCACGTGTGCGATTTTCGACTGCACGTTGATTGCTTGATTTTTCCATGTCGATAAAATCAATCACAACCAAACCGCCAAGGTCTCGCAATCTTAATTGACGCGCCACTTCTTCAGCTGCTTCAAGATTGGTATTTAAAGCAGTTTGCTCAATATCTGCACCTTTGATTGAACGTCCTGAGTTAACGTCAATTGAGACTAAAGCCTCAGTATGGTCAATCACGATGGCGCCACCAGATGGTAAACGCACTTCACGGGAGTGCGCAGTCTCAATTTGATGTTCAATTTGGAAGCGAGAGAATAGAGGGGTTTCGTCTTCATATAACTTGACGCGTGCTACATTAGCTGGCATCACATGATTCATGAATTGAACCGCTTGCTCATACACATCAGGAGTGTCGATGAGAATTTCACCAATGTCTGTACTAAAGTAATCACGTATCGCACGAATCACTAAACTACCTTCTTGATAAATCAGGAAAGCACCTTTTTGTGTCGTTGAAGCATCTTCAATGGCAGTCCAAAGCTGTAATAGGTAGTTTAAATCCCATTGCAGCTCTTCTCCAGAACGGCCAATACCTGCGGTACGGGCAATAATGCTCATGCCTTTTGGCACATCAAGTGAGGCCATAGTGTCACGTAATTCACTACGTTCATCACCTTCTACACGACGTGAAACACCACCACCACGCGGGTTGTTTGGCATTAACACTAGGTAACGTCCTGCTAGTGAGATGTAAGAAGTTAATGCAGCACCTTTAGTGCCACGTTCATCTTTATCGACTTGCACGATAAGCTCTTGACCTTCTTTAAGCACATCCTGAATGCGGACTTTCCCACCTTCTGGTTTGCTATTAAAGTATGAGCGTGAAATTTCTTTAAAAGGTAGAAAACCGTGGCGTTCTGAACCATAGTCGACAAAAGCCGCTTCTAGTGAAGGCTCTATACGAGTGATAATGCCTTTGTAAATGTTGCTTTTACGTTGTTCTCTACCTGCGTGTTCGATGTCTAAATCGATCAGTTTTTGTCCATCAACAATCGCAACGCGTAGTTCTTCTGACTGCGTTGCATTAAATAACATGCGTTTCATTGAATGCTCCCACGCTAAGCGGGCAGATGTTAGAGTAGATTAAAGTGCTGAAGGGTCGATTGATGATGCCCGTGACATGATCAATGAATTTATGGTGAAGCAATTGTACGGTATGAACATGCTTTTAACAAAGATTTCACTGCTTTTCAGTTGAAAGTCTGTTGTTAAAAACCACTTAAGCACTTAACTTTTGTGATTGTACGCGCTCAGTTATGACGTTACCTCGGTAACGACAAACTATGGTGATTGGTCATGATGTTGCTTAATTGTACTTAAAAATTATGCCTGTTATTGCTATAAATTCGTTAAAATCGAGTCTTCAGTCACTTTAGTCGCACTTTCTAATTTTTATCTGCGGCGGCTATAGCGCAATAATTTTATCGCTACTTAAATTTGGCGAGCGGTATTAACCAAATGTTCTTTAAAACTAAATATTTAATAATGAAATATTTAGTCTCGCTAATCTAGAATTTTTCTAAATTTAGACGAAACTAGAGTATATGCTTTATTAAAGGGTTAGGCAAAAAAAATGGCACAAATAAGTGAAAATAAACAAATAAGTGAGCATGCAGCGGCGTTGGTCACCATTGATGAGGCTAGTGAAGGGCAACGTGTCGACAATTTCTTGGCTAAAACACTAAAAGGCGTGCCTAAAAGCCATATTTATCGCATTTTACGCAGTGGAGAAGTGCGGGTTAATAAAGGGAGAGTCGATGCGTCACGTAAGTTAAGTTTAAATGATGTCGTAAGGGTGCCGCCAATACGAATATCGGCAAAAAATCCAACATCAGCTACATCGAAAGCGCCTGAAGAGGCTAAATTCGACAAAGCCATTATCTATGAAGATGAGGCAATGCTAGTCATTGATAAGCCAGCTGGTTTTGCTGTACATGGCGGCAGTGGGATTAGCCGAGGCGTGATTGAACAACTGCGCTTGGAACGACCAAAAGCGAAGTTTTTGGAATTGGTGCATCGTTTAGATCGTGACACTTCTGGTGTGTTAATGCTGGCTAAGCGGCGTAGTGCCTTGGTGGCATTGCATGCAGCGATTAGAGATAATAAAACCGATAAACGTTACGCGGTGATGGTGGCTGGCGAATGGACGGACACAAAGAAACGTGTTGTTTTAGATTTGCAGAAATATGTGCTGCCCAATGGGGAGCGCCGTGTTGACGTGGTTGCCGATAAAAGCAAAGATAAACATAATGAGGCACAGGTTTCAGAAACGGTTTTCTACTTAAAACAAGCATTTGAAGGTTTTAGCTTGTTGGAAGCGAAGTTGATAACTGGCCGTACACACCAATTGCGTGTGCAATTAGCGCATTTAGGCTTCCCGATTCTTGGGGATGATAAGTATGGCAACTTTGATTTAAATAAAAAATTACAAAAACAAGGCTTGAAACGGATGTTTTTGCATTCGAGTGAAACTAAATTAGCACACCCACTCTCTCATAAGCGACTGCGTTTATTTGCACCATTGCCGAACGACCTGGATAAGTTTATGCAGGTATTAACAAAAAATAGTTAGCAAAAAAAGAAGGTTATAGTTTGATAAGAAAAGATGGTAAACAATTTGATTTGATTGTATGGGACTGGGATGGCACGTTGGCCGATTCCACTGGCATGATTGCGCGTGCGCTTGTCAAGGCGACGGAGCAGGTAGGTTTACCTAGTTTGCCGCTAGATAAAGCACGTAGCGTGATCGGGCTTGGTCTGCGTGAATCTATTGATACTTTATTTGGTGATATTTCAGCAGAGGAAGCACAAGCATTAAGTAAACAATATTCGATTAATTATTATGCAGGTGAAGAAAAAATCCTTTTATTCGAAGGCGCTCGACCGCTCATAACAGAGTTAAGGAGGCGTGGGTATAAGCAAGCTGTAGCGACAGGCAAAGGCAGAAGAGCACTTAATCTTGCATTAGAACACTCAGGATTTGCTCACTACGTAAACGCAACCAAAACAGTAGACGAGTGTTTTTCAAAGCCACATCCGCAAATGTTAGATGAGTTAATGGATGAGCTTGTGGTGACGCCTGAGCGAACAATAATGATTGGTGATAGTACGTACGATTTGGAAATGGCACAGAATGCGGGTGTGCAGTCATTAGCGGTGACTTTTGGCGCGCATACTAGTGATAAGCTATTGAAGCATAATCCAAAGGGTATTTTTAATACGTTTCAAGAGCTTAGTGATTGGTTGTTAAATAATGCATGATCAAACGATTGTATTGAAAAGCAGTGATTTGCAAGAGCAATCACTGGGGCTTAGGTTCGATTTGCCACAGTTGGGCGAACATGCAACAGGCTTTGTGATTCGATTTAAAACTAAAGTTTATGCATATGTGAATCAATGTGCGCATATGCCAGTAGAGCTTGATTGGAATGAAGGCAACTTTTTCACAGCAGATAAAACGTTTGTCATTTGTGCGACGCATGGCGCACAATATGCACCAGATACAGGACACTGTGTTGCTGGGCCATGTAAAGGAAAACAGTTGCAATCATTAGGCGTAACAGAGGAAAATAACCGAGTGACTATTCATTTAGATACACTTGTAGGCGCGCTCGAAAAGTAATCACCTAAAACTTAATTAATAGGAAGCTAAAAGAAATGGCAGACGAAATAAATACACAAGATAGTCAATGGCAAAAAGGTGTGATTGAAAAGCTAGCGACATCTAGTTTGAATGAGCAAAAGGCGTCTAGGCGTTGGGGTACTTTCTTTAAAATACTTACTTTCTTGTACTTGTTTACCATATTGGCTTACGCAGTTGGCTGGGTTGTGAAAGATGGCAAGGCAACGACTGGTTCACATACGGCATTAATTGATATCGCCGGTGTAATTATGCCCGGTGGTGAGGTGAATGCAGATGCAGTGTTAGGAAGCTTGACTGATGCTTATGACAGCAAAGGGACCAAAGGTATTATTCTGCGGATTAATAGCCCTGGCGGCAGCCCTGTGCAAGCGGGGATTATTAATCAGGAAATTAAGCGTCAAAAGAAATTACATCCAGAGATTCCAGTCTATGCGGTAGTAGAGGATATTTGCGCTTCAGGGGGATATTATATTGCTGCAGCAGCAGATAAAATCTATGTTGATAAAGCAAGTATTGTTGGTTCCATTGGTGTGTTAATGGATGGTTATGGCTTTACTGGCGTGATGGAGAAGGTTGGCGTAGAGCGTCGATTAATGACTGCTGGTAGAAATAAAGCCATGTTGGATCCATTTTCACCAGTCAATCCTGAACATGAGGTGTATGCGCAAGCACTACTGGATGGGATTCATGAGCAATTTAAGATTGTTGTACGTGAAGGTCGTGGTAAACGACTACATGAAACGGCGGACACTTTTAGCGGTTTGTTTTGGAGTGGTGAAGAGAGCGTTAAGATTGGCTTAGCAGATGCATTGGGTAGCATAGACTTTGTTGCTAGAGATGTCATAAAACAGGAAGATATTGTTGACTTTACACATCAAGAGACTTTTGCGGATCGCTTTGCTAAACGCTTGGGAGCGAGTATTGCTAAAAATATTGGATTTGATGTTGAGACAAGCGGGTTTAAGTTGCGTTAAGCCTTTCTGACATCAAGTATTGGCGGTTATAAAGTAAAAAATCTGGGCATCGCCCAGCTTTTTATTTGTCTGTAGATATCGCAGAAGAACTATTGAAATTAAAATGCTACATCATTAAATGAATGATTTCGTATAGTTAATTAACCCATTTGTAGAGCTGTCATAATTCGTCACTGTTTCATCACTCGTCAGTTGCGGCAAAATTTGGCTAGCGATTTGTTTGCCGTACTCTACACCCCATTGGTCATAGCTATTAATATCCCAAATAATGCCTTGCACAAAGATTTTGTGCTCATAAAGTGCAATCAATCTGCCCAATGTATTCGGTGTTAGCTTGTCAAACAGGATGGATGTTGTGGGTCGATTACCTTCAAACTTTTTGTGAGGTAATAGTTTTTCTAATGCCTCACCTGATAAGCCTTGCTCTTCTAGCTCACTACGTGCTTCCGCTTTCGTCTTACCTAGCATGAGCGCTTGTGTTTGCGCCAAGAAGTTAGCCAATAGAATTTTATGGTGCTCATTACCATTAGTGCCGACCTCATAGTGACTATGCATTGGCATTAAAAAGTCTGCAGGTACGACAAGTGTGCCTTGGTGGATTAGTTGATAAAATGCATGTTGACCATTAGTTCCAGCTTCCCCCCAAATTACAGGTCCCGTTTTGTAATGGACACGCTTGCCATCGCGGCACATGAACTTACCGTTACTTTCCATATCGGCTTGCTGCATATAAGCAGGAAAGCTCGCCATGCCTTGGTCATAAGGTAAAATCACTTGTGTGTCTGCATGGAAAAAGTTGTTATACCAAACGCCAATGAGTGCCATGATGACCGGCATATTTTGTTCTAATGGTGCTGTTCGGAAGTGGTTGTCCATCTCATGGCCGCCAGCGAGCAATTCTTCAAAGTGATCCATGCCGACATATAGGGCAATTGACAAGCCAATTGCTGACCACAATGAATAGCGTCCGCCGACCCAGTCCCAAAACTCGAACATATTAGCGCAATCAATACCAAATTCAGTGACGGCTTTTGCATTGGTCGATAAGGCAACAAAATGTTTTGCAACATGAGCACTGTCTTTTGCGCTCTGTAAGAACCATGCGCGCGCTGAACGTGCATTTGTCATGGTTTCTTGCGTTGTGAATGTTTTTGACGCCACAATGATGAGGGTGCATTCAGGATTGCATTTTTCTAATGCACGCACCAAATGCGCGCCATCAATATTAGACACAAAGTGGATGTTCAGCTCTGGACTAGCGTAAGGCTTTAATGCATCGCAAACCATCACAGGACCCAAGTCTGAACCACCAATACCAATGTTAACCACGTCAGTAATTTTTTTGCCCGTGTAGCCTTTCCATTCGCCACTACGCACTTTGTTAGAAAAAACACGCATTAGAGCTAAAACAGCATTCACATCTGGCATTACGTCATGACCATCAACATAGACTGGCGTGTTGCTACGATTGCGAAGGGCGGTATGTAAGACTGCACGATCTTCTGTGATATTGATTTTTTCACCAGAGAACATACGATCACGCCAGCTTTCAATTTTCGCTTCGCGTGCTAACTGCATTAATAAGCCCAATGTTTCTTCGGTGATGCGATGTTTTGAATAGTCCAACAACAAATCCTCTAGCTTTAAGCTGAATTTATCAAAGCGTTGCGGGTCTGATTCAAACAGATTGCGCATATGCAACTTTTGAATAGTTTCTTGATGTTTACAGAGAGCTTTCCAGCCTGGGTGTTCAGTTAATATTGCCATTGATTCGTCTGTTTTTCTAGTAAGTTATTTAGATATTATAAATCGTTAGTATTAAGCTAATGTGATAACAATCCCAGCTAATGGCGGAATTGATATCACAAGTGAGTGGTGCTGATTCATCCACCCTACGTTCTCAGATTGCAGTTGACTATCATTGCTGCCACCGTAAACACTTGCATCTGTGTTAATCACTTCTTTATAGTGACCAAAAACTGGCACACCAATACGCTGTCCTTCTCTCGGGACAGGCGTAAAGTTGAGTACTATTATAGCAAAACTATTGTTGTTGCCGCGTCTAATGAAGATGATTCTTTTACGCGTGAACTAAAACGCGCTGAAAGGAAGAAGTCTTCACTTGCGATTATTATGATTGATATTGATCACTTTAAAGTCTTTAATGCTACTTATGGTCATGATGCTGGAGACCATGTGATTAAAAAGTTTGCGGGCTTGTTATCTAAAACGGTTAGAGAAGAAGACATCAGTTGCCGATACGGCAGTAAAGAGTTTACTTTAGTGCTAAATGGAATTAATGCTGCAGCCACCGTCAAATGTGCGGAAGCATTGCTCGAAGCGACACATGCTTTAGAACTTAAAGTGAACAATCAGTCATTAGGTCAAATTACGGTCTCACTTGGCATTGCGATGTATCCATAGCATGCTAGTACACAACAGGAGTTGATTAAAGCGGCTGATCAAGCCTTGTATGTGGCGAAAGAGTCAGGCAGGAATCAATTAAAAGTAGCCAAAGGTGGAGATTTAACACCTCTTAAGGTCATTTCTAGTAAGAAAACTGCTTAAATACTAGTGACATGCTGAGCTAATGCCCAGTCAATATGTTCTTTGATAAGGTCACTTGTATTATCTTTGCGCGCTTTGAGGGCGCTTATAACCTCTGGCTTGCTAGGCGCATTACCTAGCCCAATAGCGATATTGCGTAACCACTGCTCGTAGCCAATGCGATAAATGGCACTGCCAGCCATTTTTTGTTTGAACTCATCCTCCGTCCAGCTAAAACATTCAACCAAACTAATATCATCTAAGCCGTGGCGGACCTGGAAGTCTTCTTCTTGTGTGGTTTCGGCAAACTTATTCCAAGGGCAAGTGAGTTGGCAGTCATCACAACCATAGACACGGTTGCCGATGAGCGACCTGAATTCCACAGGAATGCTTTTTTTAAGCTCGATAGTGAGGTAGGAGATGCATCGCCTTGCATCAACCTCATATGGTGCTGTGATGGCATTAGTAGGACAGATATCAATACAAGCATTGCAAGTGCCGCAGTGGTTGGTTGCAGGTTTGTCTATTGGTAGTGGGAGATTTGTATAAATTTCACCCAAAAAGAACCATGAGCCATGGTCTTTATTGATCAGTAAAGTATGTTTTCCACGCCAACCTAAGCCTGATTTTTCTGCTAAAGCCACTTCTAGTACGGGTGCACTATCGGTAAATACACGGTATTCAACACGCTGCGTAACCTGTTGGATTTTGTCGCAAAGTTTTTGTAATTTATGACGAACGACTTTGTGGTAATCGCGGCCTAATGTGTAACGTGAAATAAACGCTTGCTTACCATCGTTCATTACTTGCCAGCTATCTTTGGCCATAGGGGGTAAGTAGTCTAATCGTGCAGAAATAACGCGGGTGGTATTCGGGATTAATTCAGCAGGGCGGGTTCGCTTAGTGCCGTGTTTTGCCATATAATCCATCTCACCATGAAAGCCTTTTTCGACCCATTTTTGATGATGTTCTTCTGCGTGAGACAAATCCGTATCGGTAATGCCAATATCGGCAAAACCGAGCTCACGGCCCCAGCGTTTGATGTCATCGGCGAGGCGCGTCAAATCGTTAGTAATGGAAGTGCTGGTAGTCATGAGTGAATATTTTACACTTGAATTGGCGGATGAAGCAGCGACTTTTGAAGCAGGGCGACAATTTGCTAAGCAGTTGGCAGCAGGAGCGACGGTCTATTTACATGGGGATTTAGGGGCAGGTAAAACAACATTTGTTCGCGGTGTGCTGCAAGGTTTAGGCCATACAGGAAAAGTGAAAAGCCCAACTTATACTTTGGTTGAGCCATACGAACTAGCAGGGTTGAATGTCTATCATTTTGATTGTTATCGATTCCTCGATGAATATGAATGGGATGAGGCTGGCTTTAGTGAGTATTTTAACGAGACTAGCATTTGCATGGTTGAGTGGCCTGAAAAAGCAGGTACACTACTGCCTGTCCCAAATGTTGATGTGAGATTAAGTTTGTCGAGTAATCAGCAACAAATGGTTGGTCGGAAATTGGAAATTCTTACACGGTGATTATTTAAGGAATTATGGCTAGACTATTCTATTCACAACTGTTTTCAAAACTCACTATGTTTACGCTGCTTTTATGTGGCGCTATCTCTGTGTTGGCTGGAAATGAGGTCACTGCTACCCGTGTTTGGCCAGCTGAAGATTATACGAGGGTGACATTTGAGGCGGATGATGTGTTTAAGTATCAAACACTTTCGCTTAAAAACCCTGAACGTTTAGTGTTAGATATTGAGAATATTTCACTCAATACCATTTTGAAATTGCTCCCAACACAAATACTGGCTGACGATCCTTATGTGCAACAAGTGCGTATTGCACAAAACCAATCAAACGTTGTGCGTGTGGTGGTCGATTTAAAGCAAGAGGTGAATTTTAATGTATTTGCATTAAGCCCCGCAGGTGAGTACCAACATCGATTAGTGCTGGATATTTTGCCATTAAAAGATCCTGTGATGGCCATGCTAGATAGGTTGGATAGAGAGCTTAAAAGTAAGCTTGAGGCGGTTGATAGTAAACCGCCAGTTAATACACCAATTAAGCCAAGCACACAGAAACCGCAGAAAAATCGTATTATTACCATCGCCATTGATGCAGGGCATGGGGGTGAGGATCCGGGAGCACGTGGTGCAAAAGGCAGTCAAGAGAAAAACATTACCTTGACTATCGCTAAAAAACTAAAAGAAAAGGTTGATGCAGAGCCGAATATGCGTGGTGTTTTAACACGTAAGGGGGATTACTTTGTTTCCTTAGGTGGGCGTGTCATCAAGGCGCGTAAGCTGAAAGCGGATTTGTTTATTTCTATTCATGCGGATTCGTTTACGAAATCTACTGCGCGTGGTTCCTCTGTTTTTGCTCTATCGGAACGTGGCGCAACTAGTGCGATAGCGCGTTATTTGGCTAAGAAAGAAAACCAGTCGGATTTAATCGGGGGTGTGAGCTTGAAGGATAAGGAGCCTATCTTAGCGAGAACCTTATTGGATTTATCACAAGCAGCGACAATTAATGATAGCTTGAAGCTAGGCAAGGCCGTTTTAGGCTATATTGGCAACATTAACGTGCTACACAAAAAGCATGTAGAGCAAGCCGCTTTTGCCGTATTAAAATCGCCTGATATTCCTTCTATTCTTGTTGAGACCGCTTTTATTAGCAATCCAGAAGAAGAGCGAAAATTGAATAACAGCCACCATCAAGACAAGCTTGCCGACTCCATTCTTGATGGTGTTAAAAAATATTTTAAAGCCAACCCAGCACTAGCACGTATGGTTGCTAGTCACTAATTTGGGTTGAATTGGATTAAATGAATCATATTAAGGTATTACCCAATCAACTGATTAGCCAAATTGCAGCGGGTGAAGTGGTTGAACGGCCTGCATCTGCGTTGAAAGAGATGCTAGAAAATAGTCTAGATGCACAAAGCACAGAGATTAAAGTCAGCCTGATGCAGGGTGGGACTAAACAGTTAAGAGTTGCCGATAATGGCGTTGGGATTGAGGAGACTGATTTAGCCTTAGCATTAACCAGACACGCCACCAGTAAAATTAATTCGTTAGAAGACTTAGAATCCGTTGCCAGTCTTGGTTTTCGTGGTGAAGCCTTGGCGAGTATTGCGTCGGTTTCTCGCACACAAATCGTGAGCCGTGCACGAGCAGCTAAGCATGCTTGGGCGATTCACTCGAATGGAAGTGAAGTTTCCACATTAGAACCGAGCGCACTAGATGCTGGTACGATTATTGAAGTGAATGATTTGTACTTTAATACGCCAGCAAGACGCAAGTTTTTAAAAAGAGAAGCGACTGAGTTCGGGCATTGTGAGGAGGCTTATACACGCGTCGCTTTGTCGCGGCCTGATGTTGCTTTTACCTTAGAACATAATGGCCTTATTATCGCCCGCTATACCGTATCAGAACCGAGCAAACGTTTTAAAGAGGTATTAGGTGCTGAGTTTGCCTCTGAAACGATTGCCGTTGATGATGAGGCTGCTGGTTTACGTTTTTGGGGTGTAGCTGCTAAGCCAACCTTTAATCGTGGTCGACGTGATACGCAGTATGTTTATATCAATGGCCGTTTTGTTCGAGATAAGCTGGTTTCACATGCAATTCGTCAAGCTTATCAAGATGTTTTACATCATGATCGACACCCAGCCTATGTATTGTTTTTAGAGTTGGATCCTAACTTAGTCGATGTCAATGTACACCCAGCAAAAACAGAAGTGCGGTTTAGAGATGGGCAAGCGATTCATCGCTTTATTTTTCATGCGTTGAATAAAGTGCTGGCAACACCGACAGGTGATTCGAATGCGGCAACAGCAGGGCAAGCGCAGTTTAACCCCTTTGCATCTCAAAGCGCTACCTCTCAAAGTTTCAGTTCTCAAAGTGCATCACAGCCATACCTAAAACATCAATCACAAATTAACTTATCAGCAAATCAAACGCCAGATTTTTACCAAAAGTTATATGGTGATATAAGCCCCGCGGCAAACACAGATGCTAGCCAACCTTCATTTGAGTCGAACGATAAACGAATCGATTCGGAGCTGAGTTCGTCAGAAAGCCCTTCAGAACAAGAGTATCCATTGGGTTTTGCTTTGGGTCAGGTTCACGGTATTTATGTATTGGCACAGAACACACAGGGTATGGTGGTTGTTGATATGCATGCAGCGCATGAGCGCATTATGTATGAGCAACTAAAAGATGCCTTGGATGATAAAGTCGTCGCGATGCAGCCATTGTTAATTCCGGTCAGTTTTAATGCCGACAGGATGGAAGTAGATACGGTGATTGCGGCGCTGAGTAGCGGCAGTCAAACATTAAAACAACTTGGCTTTGATATCGCGGTACTTTCTCCAACAACGTTAGCTGTGCGTGCGGTACCAACATTACTGCAAAAAGCAGATGCGGTAGCATTAGCACGAGATGTGCTGCGTGAGTTAAGTGAGTATGGCGCGAGCAGAGTGTTAACAGACCAACGGAATACATTGCTCGGGACGATGGCTTGTCATGCCGCTGTACGAGCAAACCGCAGTTTAACAATCCCAGAAATGAATGCTTTACTGCGTGATATGGAAGCGACCGAACGTTCTGGACAGTGTAATCATGGCCGACCAACTTGGTTTCAAGTAAGCATGAGTGATTTAGATAAAATGTTTATGCGCGGAAAATAGAGCGTATAGCGAACTAATTAGCTAGATATTAGGCGCTGAACAAAACGCCAAACAACACTATCTGGTACTTCGCGACCAGTCATAATATAGCTGAACGTTGTATTATTATTGACTGATGCGGGTAAGGTCATTTTTGCATCATAAGTCCCACAGCATAAAATGCGGTCGTCCTTAACAATGATGGTTTCTTTATCAGGTACAAGGATTGATACTTCGTCTCTTACCAAGAGTAAAGGAACAAGTTTTAACTCTTTTTCTCGGTCAGATGGGTCTTGCATCAAGTTACCTAGTTTGACTAACAAGCCACTCTCAATATATTCACTGACTGCTTCTGCGTTGTCAGTATCAATGGTCACTGCAAAAGTTTCTGGCACTGTTTCGCCAACCACATCAACGAGCTTACTGATTAAGTTGTTTGCCCAATGATTATCCTGGTCTCGTACTAAGGTTAAAAACTCTGCTAATAAAGGCGTTAGCATATGTGCTAAGCACTCATGCGCAATAATATCGGTAGGTTGCATGGTGATATCAGCACCAAATTTCCTAAAGAGTGCACCATTATTACGATTGTTTTTACGCACGATTAAGAATAAGTTTGGGTTTAACTCTTTTGCTGTCATCACAATCGATAAGTTATCAATATCACTATTTGTTCCTGCAATGATGCCACAAGCATCGTGAACGCCAGCTTCAATCAGAGTTTCCGCCTCTGTTCCACTACCGACTACGCAATCTTCACACTCCGTGAGATCTGGCCTGGCTTCGATAATCGTCGTTGTTAAATTTTCTTGTTCTAGGTTCTTGACAACAGACTTACCAAATCGACCATAGCCACAGACTAACCAATTTCCTCTTGGTGGGTGTTCTGGTGGTGGGAGCGTGTCGCCAGGTACGCCAGTTAACCACTGGTGCAGAATATAGGTGCCCAGAGCGTGCACCCGCATGGCTAGTTGTTCACCAAATAGCGTGTAAGGGTTGATAATATTATCAGTGCCGAATGAAGCCATATTGGCGGCAATATCTTTACGTTCCGCACGGGCTAATACGCGTAAGTTGGGTTGCATTAATTTGACCGAAACAGCGACGGCTAGATTGACATCATCATTATCGGTTAAGGTGACAACACCACTGCAGTGAGGGTTGTAGATGCCAGCTCGAATTAAATTTTCAGGTATTTTTGCATCGGCACAAAGGCTTAATATGGTGTTTTTAGTATCAGCAAGTTCAAGTTCATTGAGGCGTTCTTGTTTTTGTTCAATAACCACAACGCGCATATTTTTTTCATCTAAGATGTGGGCGAGTAAGTTAGCTGATTGACCGTAGCTACATAAAATAAAGAAAGGTTCTTGTAAGCTTGCTACATTGCGAGCAAAGCGTTCTGCAGCGATGGTTTGTCTTAGGCTGACATCTTGTAATAAAGTGATAATGTTACCGACAGCATAAAACCAAGGGAGCACTGTTAAGTAGATGGAAAAAGTCATCCACAACCGCTGTGCTTGGCTATAAGGGTAGGGAACCTCACCAAAACCAATCGTCGTAGCGGTATAGCTAATGACGTAAAAGGCCTCAAAGATGCTCATGTACCATGTTTGGCCATGGTCATCGACACCTGGGACAAGTGTTAGCCCTATCGTTGCAACGGCAAAGCTAACAATAATGAGTATGAGAGGGCGCCGTAATCGGCGCAGAATCATAAAGAGAATGCTATTCATAGTTGAATCTAGCGTTTCTTATTGAGTCAGTCTAAATGACTTGATTATCGGCGCTGGCTAATGGTTTCAGAAATCAACAAGACCACAGAAACAAAGTTAGCCATTAATGCACCACCTGAAAGTGAAACGATATAGACCATTAAATGAGCGGTTTCCATATTGCCTTGTAGCGCAGCCCATAATATGGCGGCTGTGATGAGCTGTAGGTCAGCTGCTAGGCTAGTGGACAGTAGAATGGCACCAACCTGCGTACGGTCACCAAACTTAAGTACGGTCGCAATCAGACTCACAGTAATGGCCGCGTATAATTCATATACATGGTGATGACTAGCATTGTCTATATCGCCAAGAAAGAACCCGAAATTAAGCGTCATTGCGAGTACAATAAAAAAACCAAAAACAACTTTTTCCATATTCATAATAAATCCGCCAATACTCTGAGTTCAGTTACATTAGCGATATTATATAACTTCAATCAAGAATTAACAGTATGAATAACAAATCTTTACCTAAAGCTATCTTCTTAATGGGTCCCACAGCCAGTGGTAAGACAAACGCAGCTATATCACTACTGCAAGATTATCCCGTTGAACTGATTAGTGTTGACTCGGCTTTAGTCTATAAAAGTATGGATATTGGGACAGCAAAGCCTGATGCTGAAATACTGAAAAGAGCTCCACATCATTTAATTGACTTGATTCCGCCTACTGAGGCTTACTCTGCCGCAAACTTTAAAACAGATGCCTTAGCGTTAATGTCTGATATCACTGCACGCGGCAAAGTGCCTTTGCTTGTTGGTGGCACCATGTTGTACTTTAAGGCGCTAGAAAGCGGTTTAGGTAATCTGCCAGAAGCGAACCAAGCGATACGGGACAAACTTGATCTTGAAGCTGAAGCGGTTGGTTGGCCTGCTATGCATCAAAAGCTAGATTCGATTGACCCTGAAACGGCAACGCGACTGATGCCTAATGATATGCAGCGCATACAGCGCGCATTAGAGGTCTATGAGGTATCTGGTGAAACCATGACAGCGCTATATGCGAAACAAACGAGTGAGCCATTGCCTTACCATGTACTCAAGCTTGCATTGGTGCCGAGTGACCGAAAAGTTTTGCATCAACGTATCGCTCTGCGTTTTGAGCAAATGCTAGCGGATGGATTTATTAATGAAGTGAAAGATATGTTAATTCAATATCCAAGCCTAACCACGGACACTACATCGATGCGTTGTGTCGGTTATCGACAAGCTTTAATGTATTTAAATGGTGAGTATGATGATGTGGAGTTACAGGACAGAGGTATTTTCGCTACACGACAATTAGCCAAGCGACAGCTCACTTGGTTGCGTGGTATGGTTGATGTGCAGACGGTGGATTGTATCAATGAAATTGAAATTAAAGAATCAACTAATCAATTGGTTAAATTGTTTTTGTCATAGATTACTTTAATTAAATTTAATCTTTAGCAGACATGAAAAAGCCGCTTATGCAGCATAAGCGGCTTTAATATTACGACCTACTAATACCTGATTTATATTTTACCGTCTAAACCCATTTGGTAGTATTTATGCGTGATTTTATCTTGATTCTCTAATAGCCAGTCAATACTAGGCTCGTTAGACATGGCTTTCTTAATCGCCAATGTTGTTGCTTTACGGTGAATTTCAAATAATGCTTTATGGTCTAAATCTTTTTGACCAGCAACACCTGGGTTCAACCAAACTGAAACGATGATACCTAAATCATTCGCTTTTTCTTTTGGAATGTAACCTTCACGCACAGCATCTAAAACGCCGTTAGCGATCGCACCCTGAACAGTACCCATAAACACGTTTGTGTAAGCAGTTTCTTTAACAGTCACTTTGCTGACCATTAATGTAGCTGGACGTACTTGAATGTCGGTATTCATAATCGCCAATACTTTTGAGTGGCCTTGTGATTGGTTTGCTAATTGGTTAGCAAACGCAACACCCATAGGTCCGTCCATCTCGCCAATCGCA
Source organism: Methylophilaceae bacterium (assembly GCA_047634755.1). GTDB lineage: Bacteria > Pseudomonadota > Gammaproteobacteria > Burkholderiales > Methylophilaceae. The sequence goes on along the minus strand of JBLIIL010000002.1, from coordinate 15,487 downwards.
ACTTCTGGCTCTGCTGCTGTATTTAAAGGGCCGCCTGCAACTAGTGCTTCACCGACACGCATAACAATTCTTTCGCTCATACTATTCTCCTGTTGTGTTTCATTAATAAATTAAGTTGTTGAATCTATAGTGTTTGAATCCGCTGAGCTGCCTCAACACATTCGTCTAAAGTCGCCACCAGCGCCATGCGAATAAAACCTTTGCCAGGATTAACACTATGCGCTTCTCGCGCTAAATAGCTACCCGGTAGTACGGTGATATTCAGATCACGCTTCAGTTGCACCGCAAGCTCTGTATCATCTTGCCCCGTTTGTACCCAAAGGTAGAAAGCGGCATCTGGCATCTCAACCGCTGGCCATACTGTTTTCAGCATAGGCGCAATCGTATTAAACTTTTCTGTGTACAGTCTCCGATTTTCAATCACATGCGATTCATCACCCCATGCCGTCACACTAGCGGCTTGTGCTACGGGGTTCATCGCACAACCATGGTAGGTTCGATACAATAAAAACTTAGCTATTATATCAGCATCACCAGTAACAAAGCCTGAACGTAGTCCCGGCACGTTAGAGCGTTTAGATAATGAGCTAAACACAATTAAGCGTGAATAGTCGCGACCTAGCTGGTTCGCTGCTTGTAGCGCGCCTAAGGGCGGGTTCGCTTCATCAAAATAAATCTCTGAGTAGCATTCATCCGCCGCAATGGTAAAGCCGTATTGGTCGGATAGTGTAAATAATGCCTTCCAGTCCGCTAATGACATTACCTTGCCAGAAGGATTTCCCGGTGAGCATGCATAAACCAACTGTGTACGATTCAGCACATCCGTAGGCACGGTACTAAAGTCCATCGCATGCTGTGTCTCAGGCAGAGTGTTGATGAAATATGGCTCTGCACCAGCTAATAGCGCAGCACCTTCGTAAATTTGGTAAAACGGGTTAGGGCTGATTACGACCGCATTCGGTTTAGTCGTGTCAATCACAGCTTGGGCTAAGGCAAATAAGGCTTCGCGACTACCATTAACTGGAATGATTTCCTTCTCGACATCAAGTGCAGGAATGTTAAAGCGGCGTGCCGCCCAATTTGAAATGGCTTCTCTTAGCGCTAACGAGCCCTTAGTGGTCGGGTAGCTAGCCAAACCAGCGATGTTATCCATTAAGCTTTGTTGGATAATGGCAGGCGTTTGGTGCTTAGGCTCACCAATCGATAAGTTAACTGGGTTATATTGCGAATTTGGTGTAATGTCTGCAAATAATTGATTGAGTCGCTGGAACGGGTAAGGCTGCAGCAGATTTAAATTTGGGTTGAAATTTTCGTTCATAGGTGAGTATTATAGTGAGCATTGGTAAGAATAAAAGCTTTTTTGCAATATTTGGTCTACTTTATGGCGCCACGGTATGGGGTGTTATTTGGTTCCCTTATCGCTTATTAGCGGAATCTAATATCTCAGGGGTTGTGGCGAGTTTTTATACTTATTTAATTGCGCTAGTCATTGGTATCTTCGTTTTTATTAGGCAGTGGCGCGGGGTGTTTAAGCAGCCAAAAACGATAGGTTGGCTGCTTCTAGCAGCCGGTTGGACCAATCTAAGTTACGTGCTGGCGGTCATTGATGGTGAGGTGATGCGTGTCATCTTGTTGTTCTACTTATCACCGGTATGGACTTTATTATTAGCGCACTTTTGGTTAAAAGAGCGCGCTGGCTTGAAAGAAGTCATAGTGATTGTCGTGTCTTTATTAGGGGCGTTTATTATGCTCAGTGATGCATCACGTTCCAGCCAATTGCCACTGCCAAGCAGCCAATCAGACTGGCTTGCTGTTTCAGCTGGAATAGGCTTTGCACTGACCAATGTCATCACACGCAAGTCGGCTCATTTAAGCTTGGCCGCTAAGTCATTTTCCGTGTGGGTTGGGGTGGTCCTGCTATCGTTATTCAGTATTTTATTTTCCAATCAAACACTATCGCTTGCAAGCATGATTAACACAAGGGATTGGGGTTTACTGCTATTCATTGCGCTACTGCTGTTTTCAAGTACATTGCTCGTACAGTATGGTGTCACGCATATTACAGCCGCACGCGCTTCTGTGATCTTTTTGTTTGAGTTAGTCGTAGCTGCAATCGCCGCTTACTTTTTAGCAGGCGAAGCCATGACTATTAATGCTTGGATAGGAGGGGCGTTGATTGTGTCTGCCGCCATTTACGCTTCAACAATTAGCGACTTAGGTTAAGCAGCTAGATGATTTAGCTACAAAGCCTAGCTACCAAACCCACCACCTCCGCTTACACGCTCACCCTTAGTCTTAAAGCGAATCTTGAGTGATAAATTATTTCTAGAGTCAGCATGCATTAGGGCATTTTCTTCACTAATCTGACCACTCTCATAGAGTGCATATAAAGCTTGGTCAAACGTTTTCATGCCAATGTCATTGCTGTCTGCCATGGTGTCTTTCATATTAGCAAAACTTTGTTTTTGAATCAGCTCTGCAATATAGGGTGTGTTCATCAACACTTCTACAGCAGCTACGCGTTTTTTCAGCTTTCCAGAAATCAAACGTTGTGAAATAACACCCACTAAGTTGAGAGAAAGTCCAAGCAGTAAGCTGTGTCTTGATTCAGGTGGAAAAAATGAAACAATACGTTCCAGTGCTTGGTTGGCATTATTAGCATGTAATGTTGCCAAACATAGGTGTCCCGTTTCAGCATAAGCTAAGGCTTGCTCCATGCCTTCTTTGTCACGGACTTCACCGATAAGAATCACATTAGGTGCTTGGCGCATCGCATTTTTTAGCGCACTATCAAAAGAAAGGGTATCAATCCCCACTTCACGTTGATCAACAACGGATTTTTTGTGGTGATACATATACTCAATAGGATCTTCGATGGTAATAATGTGGCCACTGCTATTTGAATTTCTGTGGTCAATCATTGATGCTAATGTGGTTGATTTCCCTGAATCAGTTGCACCTACCACTAAGACTAAGCCTCGTTTACTTAGCACTATCTTATGTAATGATGATGGTAAGCCTAGTGATGCAAAGTCTGGAATCTCAGTTTTAATATGGCGGATCACCATGCTGACCTCACCACGTTGGCGATATACATTGACACGATAGCGTCCAATATCTTTTTTACTGAGCGCAAAGTTGCACTCCATCGTTTCTTCAAATTCTTTTATTTGGACTTCGCTCATCAGGCTATAAGCGACTCCTTTAATTATGCCTGGTGCAAGTACTTGGTTATTAACAGGAATTGTCTCATCCTCAATATTGATATGAACAGCAGCACCAGTGCTAAAAAATAAATCTGAGCCGCCTTTTTCTTTCATTAATTTTAGGATTGGGGTGATGTCAAATGATGCCATGTGATGTCCTATTATTGAGTTACTTTTTTTAAAGCTTTTGATGAATTTAGCATAAGCTTAACTGCCTATGCTATCTTCATCTAAATGTGTCTGCCATATCGTTTGGTATTGGCTCTCTAGGGATTGCGCAAACTTTTTCGCGTTAAACAAATCCGTTGTTTCTTTTTTCGTATTTAAATCATTTTTTAGCTTGGCTAATGCCGCTGGATTTTGTGCTAAATGCAGCGCTTTTTCTTCATAAGCCGACATGGTGTTGCTAATCAGCTCTGTCAAGCCCATATGATCTAGTAAGCTAGCGGCAACACGTGCTGAAAACGTATCGCCTTTACAGGTCAAAATGGGCAACCCTGCTGATAGCGCATCACTTGCAGTGGTATGTGCATTGTAGGGAAGGGTGTCGAGAAATAAGTCGGCATGTTGTTGCCGTTCTAGGTGTGCGTCTGATAATGTTCTTGCTGCAAAAATGAGCCTGCTTTTTTCAATACCTGCCAACTCAGCTTCTTTTTCTAAATTAGCCTTCGCCCAAGGATTACAGGCCAGTAGCCATAACACGCTATTGGGTATTTGTTTTAACAAACGCATCCAAATGGCGAAGACATTTGGTGTGATTTTAAAGGTTTGGTTAAAGCAGCAAAAGACAAAACTGTCCTGGAGTAAGTCGTGATCATTCTTAGCTGAACTTTTTACAACAGACCGTTTATTATTGGGTTGGTAGCAAGGCAGGTAGAGTAGCTTTTCACTAAAGGCATCAGCATCTGGCACCGTTACTTTGTCTACCAATGCATAGTCAAACAATGGCTTTCCATCAGCAAATTCACCCATAGTGCCAGCGAAGCCTAGCCAGTTGATTTGAATGGGCGCTGGTTTTAACACGGCAATCCCTGTACGACTACTCTGGGTATAACCTGTTAGGTCTACTAGGATGTCAATTTCATCTTGATGAATCTTGGTTGCGGCTTCTACATCGGTTAATCCACGAATATCGACAAAGTCATCAAACGCATCTATTAAGCGTTGCCGCACATCTGTTTTATCATCAATCCCATAAGAGTAGGCATTGATTTCAAACTGCGTTTGATTATGATTTTCGATGAGTTCAGTGATTAAAAACGCGAGCGGATGCAACCTAAAGTCAGCTGATAAATAACCTATTTTCAACTTGGATTTAGCAGCTGTTTTGTGATGAAAAGCTAAGGTATCACGAAGCGAGACTAAGGGTAGGTAGTTTTGTTCAATATAGTGGTTAGCACACAGCTTTTGCTCTGTGGCGGTAGTGCTAGGCATGGCTAAAAAGGCAAAGGGGGCAATCGCTGCGTTCGGCGTTGATCTCACGACTTCACGCATCGCTAACACTTGTGCATTAAAGCTGTTTTCACCCATGCCACGCCAGTCACAAATGTGCTGTTTTTGATGCACTAAATGCATCAGCGAATGATGCATATTACTATCTAAAGCAATGGCTTTTTCATAGTTAGCAATCGCCAAATCTAACTGACCTAGTTCTCGTTGCACATTACCTAAATTGTTATACACATCTGCATCGTTTGGGTCGGCTGCAATGGATTGCTTAAAACTGGCCGCTGCCGCTTCTAACTTGCCATTATTACGCTGTGCATTACCTAAGTTGTATAAAAAGATAGGGTGGTTGGGTATATGTTGTAGCGCTTCGGTAAAACATACTTCTGAAACGCTATCACGACCTTCGTTAGCCGCTTGATTGCCTCGTGCCTGTAAAGAAAAGCACAGTGCATTGGCTATTTGTTGGCTATGATCCAGTGCTAATAGACTTCTAAAATGTGTGATGGCGGCGTCAAAGCTATTGAGCTTCATACTAAGGTTGCCACAAGCAATGAGCAAACTGATTTCATTAGGGTGTTGCGCTAATGCTTGCTGAAAGTAATCTAACGCGCGAGCATCATTACCTTGAGATTGCTCTGTTTGAGCGTCTTGAATGAGTTTGTTTGCATCAACCATTGTGTTATTTTAATCTAAAACTTGTTTAATATAAGCACTGTATTTTAAACAAAGGCATTAAACATCGTATAAATGTTGTGCCATCTGTTTGAGCCCGGTATCTCTCAATAGAAAACGGCTAGGGTTTAACTGAGATGCAATGGATGAGGCTAGTGGTAATGGTTCATCTGCAATGAGGCTAGCAATCAATTCGCCACACAGTGGGGCGGTAATCATGCCTTTAGAGCCATGCCCTGCATTCACATATAAGCCTTTTATCCAAGGTAAATCACGCGGTTTATCATTATAGCGAGGCGAGGATTTTCTTAATGCAGCTTCATCGATTAATTGCCCTGCTAGCGGTATATAATCACGTGTTGCGCTACGCCATGCCACACGCCCAGCAACTTCGGATAGGTCAAGGCGATCAAAAAGAGATAATGAAATTTTCTTCAGCGCTTGTAAATTACTACGTGTATCTTCAGCAGATAGTGCGGGGTTTAAATCGTTAGGCGTATAGCTAGTGCCAATCGAATGCATGCCATCAACAGCTGGACTTAAGTAGTGGTCGCTGCAAATCACAGGCTGAATGGATTGGCTGGCAGCGGATACTTTAAAAAAGTTAACCTGACCTCTGACTGGGGTAATCGGGATATTTTTACAGTGTTCAAATTGGAGCAGTTCATTCGCGTTACATAAAACAATAATATCCGCTGACATGCTTTGTTTGTTCGCTAAAGACACTGTCCAGTCTGCACCATACTGAATCTCAATGGCTTCAGTAGAGACAAGGCGTGTAATAGGTACTGAGTTAAATGTTGGTTTAAGTAAAGCTTCACAGAATAGCATTGGCTTTACCCAACCTGATTCAGGCAAATATAAGCCGCCACTAGGCAAGGCGATATTCGCTCTTTGACTCGCTTCAGTGGCAGAGAGTAATTGCAGGAAAGTGTGTTGTTGTGTGCTATCTAGTAATTGCTGCTGCTTCTGTTGCTCACGTTGGTTAAATGCTAATTGAATTTGTCCACAAAGTTGAAATAACACATTGTGATCGTTTGATTGTTGGCTGTTTAATGCTTTAAGTAATGCCAAGGTGAATGTAAAGCCGTGGCTGGCAATAGTACTCAATATATTCGTGCCAGCACTAAATTTAGGATAAAGCATGCTAACAGGGTTACCAGAGGCTTCTTGTGCAATAGCGGTATGACGCTCAATGAGGGTGACAGCAATGCCGCGCTTTACTAACGCATAGGCCGTACTGCAACCTGCAATGCCACCACCAACCACAATGGCTTTAATTTTTTGGCTTTTTAAAGATGAGTCCTGCAACGTTACTTATCCTTAGCGATGCTAAATGTGTATTCATGATAATAACTAAAATAGTATAATTAAATCATCATTCTCAGCGTTAAGCTCCTTTATAACTATACTTACTTATATACTTGTTGGTATTCCACCTTGACTTGGAAACATCAAAATGAAGCGTATTCTATCTCTTTCATTCATGCTAGCGATCTCTTTAGCTAGTTTAACCGCATGTAATAGCACAGACAATGCCGCCGACAGTACTGATAGTGCTGTTGTCTCTAGTAATGGGAAAGACTGGCCTAGCTATGGTAATGACTATAGTAGTCAACGGTTTACCAAGGCAGATCAAATCAATGTTGATAATGTTAAAGACTTAACCCTCGCATGGAAACATAGCAGCGGCGTGGTGGCGAGTTATCAAGCCACACCGATTGTACAAAATGGCATTATGTATTTCTCCCTGCCATTTAACCATGTTGCTGCAGTCAGTGCGGTGACAGGTGAAGAGCTGTGGCGTTATGAACATGATAGACGTGAAGACTGGAAAATGTGCTGCGGCCCACAAAATCGTGGTGTTGCCGTCAGTAATGGCAAAGTCTATATGGGTACAGTCGATGCGCGATTAATTGCTTTAGATGCTAAAAGTGGTGAAAAACTTTGGGATATAGATGTGGTTGAAGCGGCGATTAGCCGAGAGAGGCAAGAAACGTTAAGTATAAATGACCCAAACAAATCGCGCAGAGTCACAGGTGGCACTGGTATCGGTATCAGCATGGCACCTGTGGTGTATAAAGGCAAAGTGTACATCGGTATTACAGGTGTCGGTTACGGCTTACATATTGATAATCCAACCGTAGATGCGCCACTGGGCGCAGTGATTGGTGTTGCAGGCCGTTTTGGCCGCCCAGGGTTTTTAGCCGCATTTGATGCTGATAGTGGCTCACGTGTTTGGCAGTTTGATACCATTCCATCAGAGGGCTGGGAAGGCAATTTCTCACAAACGACTGCAGATGGCATTACTTTAGACCGTGATATTGCAGCAGAAAAAGAAGACTTAGCTAAATACCCAGATGCAGCCAGTTTAGGTGGCGGCTCAGCTTGGAGCACACCAGCGATTGATACTGAAAATGACATCCTTTACTTTGGCACAGGCAATCCTTCGCCACAAATGAATGATGTTTCACGTCCGGGTGATAATCTTTATACCGTTTCTTTAGTGGCGCTAGATACTAATACGGGTGAGTTAAAGTGGCACTATCAACAAGTGCCGCATGATTTATGGGGCTACGATTTAGCCAGCCCGCCTGTGTTGTTTGATTACACCAATGAAGCAGGTAAAACTGTTGCTGCAGTTGGGCAAGCTAGTAAAACAGGTTGGTTTTATATTCATGACCGCTTAACCGGCGAGCTGCTGAAAAAATCAGATGCTTTTGTGCCGCAAAAGAATATGTTTGCTAAAGCAACTTTTGAAGGTGAAACGCTCTATCCAGGCATTTTAGGTGGCTCTAACTGGTCACCAGTCAGCCTTGATCAAGGTAAGCAACTCGCTTTTGTATCTGGTATTCATGCACCGATTAAATACACTTTACATGAAACAGCTGCCACAGAAACCAGCCCAGTGCTGCGTTATGCCTCTAGTGAACCGACGGCCGACCCTAGCTGGGGCGTATTGTCAGCAGTTGATTTAACAACAGGTAAAATCGCATGGCAAAGCAAAACTGAACAGCCGCTTGTTGGCGGTTCATTAGCCACGGCAGGCGGCTTGGTATTCATGGGTGAGGGCAATGGCAATTTTAATGCCTATAACAGCGAAACAGGCGGAATGCTATGGCAAACCAAATCAGACTTTGGTGTGAATGCACCGCCTATTTCTTACATGGTTGATGGCGTGCAATATATCGCAGTTGCCAGTGGCGGCAACTGGATTATGGGCTTCAAGCAGGGCGATGCCATGTTGGTTTATAAACTCGCTTCTAAATAGATAGCTTCTAAATAGGCGGCGGTAATCTTATAAACAACTTTAGCGTCAGCAGTTTAATATAACTTCAAAACCGTGTGGGTATGTTTTCTCACGCGGTTGAGGAGTTCAGCATCATTAATCAATGATTCACCATAAGCTGGCATGAGTGCTTTTAACTTAGCTTGCCAGTAACTTTGTGTGATTTGCTTAGTAAAGCAACACTCAATCACACCCAGCATGGCTTTAACACTCACCGATGCACCTGGTGATGCGCCTAATAAAGCAGCTAAAGAACCATCTTTAGCACGCACAATTTCAGTCCCAAATTCCAACTTACCCCAGTTATCTTCACAGCTCTTAATCACCTGTACACGTTGCCCAGCTTGTTCTAGCTGCCAGTCTTTACTGTTAGCTTGCGGTAAAAATAACCGTAAAGCATCCATGCGTTGCTCATGTGTTTGCGTCGTTTCTTTTATTAAGTACTTCGTCAAGTCGATATTGTTCTTACCCACACCCAGCATGGCTTTCACGTTATCGGTTTGAATTGATTTTGGCAAATCCATCTTGGAGCCAGCTTTTAAAAATTTAGTGGTGAAGCCTGCAAAAGGGCCAAATAATAATTGAGGCTTGCCTTCAATAATCCGCGTATCTAAATGCGGCATTGACATCGGTGGCGCACCAACAGGGGCTTTGCCATACACTTTGGCGTAATGCTGTTTAATCACGTCAGGATTATTACAAATCAACCACTGCCCACTGACAGGAAAGCCGCCATAACCCAAGCTCTCCTCGATATTGGATTTTTGCAATAATGGCAATGTACCGCCACCCGCGCCAATAAACACGAATTTTGCATCCACCGTCTGACTGCGTTTGCTTACTTTGTTGGTTAGTGCGACATGCCAGCTTTTATCTTCTATCGGCTTTTTAACCTTTTCCATGCTTTTAACACTGGTATCGGTCAATAAGCTAAAGTTGGGCTGCTGCTTTAAGTAATCGACCAAATGGCGTGTAATCACCCCAAAGTCGACATCAGCGCCATGATCCACATAAGTCGCTGCCATTGGCGTAGCGGCATCTCTATCCTGCATCATCAGCGGCATCCAAGCCTTGAGTTGCGCAAAGTCATCGCTAAACTGCATCTCTTTAAATAAATGATGTTGCTGCAGTTTGATATGGCGTTCTTTCAAAAATGACAAATTATCGCCACCCCCATCCACATCCCAAACAAAACTCAAATGCGGTGTTTTACGAATAAATGCCTCAGGTGCGGGCAGGGCACCCATTTCCACCAAGCTCGACCATAATTGCAGTGATGTTTCAAAGTTTGCATTAATATCCAACGCACGGTCAATCGCCACACTACCATCAGCCGCTTGTGGCGTGTAATTCAACTCGCAATAGCCTGCATGCCCCGTTCCTGCATTATTCATCGCATCAGAGCTTTCTAATGCTACCGCAGATAGTTTTTCCACCATGGTCATGCGTAAGTTAGGATTAAGTTGGTGTAGTAAAACACCTAGCGTTGCACTCATAATCCCACCACCAATGAGTAACACATCAATTTCATTATTGTTCATAAGCGGTATTATAGTAGAAGTGAAGGTTTAATTCTTAGGTGATTAATGCAGAGAGATCACATCCCTCATTCGCAAATTAAATCGTATTGATTGCTATAGAAAAGATAAAAAAACAAGATTTTGTAGTCTATGTGTAGTCTAGAACGATTGAATAGCACAAAAGAAAAAGCCTCACATCGCTGTGAGGCTTTTAGAATTTTGGCTCACCAACTTAGACAGAAATAAGAACTGGAGTAAAGGCCTTGCCATACACCCAAGCTTACATCATCAATGCTTGATTGCAAGACCTGACACCTTTTCCCCATTATCCCGCGTGAGTCCAGCGGCAAAAGGAGGGGATAGAAAGTCAGAGAAATATCAACAAATTAAAATCAATCGAGTCTGACCCCATTGATTTTTTGATTTATTGTGTTGTGCCATTAATTTTTGTTATATCCGAAGCTACCACGAGACAATAATGCCTCTTTCCAGTAGCTCTTTCTAGCAATTATCTCGCGATCGTCTGTTTTCATTGGGCGATATTCAAGCAATGAAAATCTAAAGTTATCCCTCGCATATTTTTTGCCTTTAGCCTTTATTAGCTTAGTAAGCTCATCATTATGGCCATGGCCATTTCCAATATAGCAAGACCACCGAGACCAAATTCCTGAATCACCATATGCTGAGCCAACATATTTTTTCCCATTGCTTTTATCTACTATCAGGTAAACACCTTTCACATTGGATAGAGCGGCCTTTCAGTCTTGCTTTTCTGATAAGAAAATATTTTCAAGGATAAAAAAGTCATGATTGACATTCTCGTATCCACAAAAAACTTCGCCTGTGTATTCTTCTTTAAGAATTTCTGAAACAGAAAAATCATTCAGGCAGTTTTCAAGGCGGCGTGCCTTGGCGCGCCCGCTTCAAGTTAAAACAAGCCTGGGATAAAACGTGTCAGGTCTTGCCTTTTGCCCTAACATTCGCAAAAGGAAAAAATAAAAATGGGTCAGATCTTGCAACCAACCTAATCAACCAACCTTCTCATTCCCAAATACAAAAACCAAATCAATAACAATGGGATGCATAAGGTTTGCAGTACAAAAATCACAATTAAATTCACAATGTGTTCGGCCCATTGTTGCGCGGCTAACTGTAGCTTAGCGACATGGGCTTTAACGTCGATGGTTTCTTTGGCGTCGTTGATGAAGTTGTCGATGTTGGCTTTGGATTTTTCCCAAAGCGATTCATCTTCCGTCAGTGGTTCTGCAGCTGGCGATTTAGGCTTTTCGACTAGCTCACCAATGTTATTTGAGGCTAAATCCATAGACTTCTGGCTGGCAGTGTATTCGGCTGCTAGATATTTTTGAAACACATAATCAGTGCCGATGGTGACGAGCGGAATAGCGAAGCGCACCATGAGTAGGAGAATGAGTGTTTTGGATAGCCATTTGGGTGGTTTCTGTGGTTCTGTTTTATTGACACCTAAATATACCCATCCCCAGCGTAGTGCTGTGATGGTCAGTAATAGTGAAATAGGCCAGTAACTACCAATATTAATCAGTATTTTTTGCATGCCGAGTGCAACAGATGCAATGAGCATGAGACTGGAAAAGCGTTCGACTAAATCATTCACAGGGTCGAGTAGCTGCCCTGGTGTAAGTGTGACACCGACACCCATCGGCTGTGCGGCGATTTCTGTGCCTTGTGCGACGGAAATAACGGCATTTAAGGCTCTGGCAGTGGTGAAGCTAATCAGTGCGCGTTTAATGCCTGCATCGACGCGCTCTGTGGCTGGCAGGTCTAATAAAGCAAACCATGAACTAAGTATTATCACGATTAATGCAATCGTGAATGTCATTTTCTTTGCTTTATGTTGATGCTTGAGTAGCATAAGCGTTATTTTTGTGGTGAGGTTGGTTTTATTATACTGGATTTTTGATGGGCATAAAAAAGCCACACATCGCTGTGAGGCTTTTAGAATTTTGGCTCCCGGCCTGGGCTTGAACTAGGGATACATGGATTTTCAATCTGTTTATTTTGATGGCGAATTTACTAGAAATGGAACAATGGAAACTCATCAAATGATATTTGGGATGTAGTCGGCTATACAAAGTTCACTTGAATCTTTATTTTATTACTCACACTATTGCTTGTCTCTAATTTAGGCACTACCAAGTTAAGTCGATTTGATAAATAATACAATGAAGAACATATACAAGCGACATCGATTCCCACATGAGATTATTCAATATGCCGTTTGGCTATATTTCGCTTTTAATTTAAGTCACCGAGATATTGAGGATCTACTCGCGCAACGAGGCGTTACTGCGATTCATGAGGTAGTCTGTCTTTGGTGTAATAAATTTGAAGCCAAGTTTGCAAAGCGGCTTTGTAAAAAACATAAAGGTTTCGATGATACGTTTTATCTTGACGAAGTTTTCGTCAAGATAAATGACATTCAGCACTATTTATGGCGGGCAGTTGATCAGGGTGGTGACGTCATTGGTGCTTTTCTTCAAAAACATCCTGATGGCACTGCTGCAAAGCATTTGTTCAAAAGATTGCTGAAACATAATGGGGAAGAGCCAAGAAAAATAGTAACCGATAAGCTTAGGAGTTACTGCGTAGCACATAGGTAACTGATAGCCAATACCTTACATGACACAACACAATATGCGAATAATCATGCAGAGGGTTCACATCAGCCAACGAGAGTCCGATTGAGTTTAATGGAAACCCCTATTTACTAAAAAGCTAACCTCAATATAACAGGGATGAGCATATGCGAACATTCATAAAGCTAGTGTTGTTGTGCTCAATAAATGCAAGCGATAAAACTAAAGCTTAAATATTCATAATGAAAAGGCTCATTGATTCTATTTAATATTTGAGACTTTTGATTTAAATAGGAATAAATTGAGATTTATTTAGTAAGCTCCTTGTACATCATTTCAACTTGGTAGTGACACCTATGATGAGCAAAAAACCCAAAAGACGTCAGCGCTATCGATAAAATTTGTACGTACTTTCTAAATACCATAAGACTAGTTGATATATTATCAACTCCAAAAAATGAAGTCAGGACTAAGGGAAAGCAATACACAAGAGCCAAAATTATAACACTCAGCAACGCGATGCTCAGGTAGTTCATTGAATATCTGTAGTAGTAAATATAGGTTTCATCTAATGATTCTTCATGTGAGCTACCAGGGCGCGCAAGTGTCGCATGTTGTTTCCAAAAGCGATCAAACAATGTTTTTTTTGTTAAGGTTCCTTCGCTTCTTAACTTTACGAATAAATTGCTATATTTTGCATTTCTTATACGTCCAATGATTATCAGTGTAGCCCACAAAATTAAGGCTATTAATATTGTTCCAACTAATCTGCTTAAAACCATTTTTGTATTGTACCTTTTCGTCATTTTTCATTAATAACCATTACCTAGAGAATTTCGTTAGATAATAAAAGTAAGCAAGCCATTATCTAAGAGTAGATGGGTTAGTAGACTAATCTATGCCGCCACACTTGTTACTACTCTTACATGCACTAATATAGCTTATCATTCAATCACCATACAATACAAATTCTTTATGATTGCAACTTTAATAATGATTACGAGTATTTTATGCTTGGTATTGAATTTATAAGTTGAGATTCAAACCATGCTTTTATTTGGCTAAATTATATTAAAAATAATGAAGCATGCGATTTTTATAAAAATATTTAATGGGTAAGAATATGGGTAATAACCCGCACCCCAAAACCCACAACGCTTGCTGTTGTTGCAGTAGAAGTGTTGGTAGATAGATTCCCAGTTCCACCACTAATATATTATCAAGTTATCTTCTAACGCTGAACTAATACATAAATATTTAGAAGGTTGACTACAGTCTTTTTATTATACAATCCCAAGAACAAATAATTAAAAGCCGAAAAGGTATACTTTGTAGTCTATGCCTAGTCTAGAGCGATTGAATGGGCCAAAATAAAAAGGCCAACCTCGCTGTCAGCCTTATTCTAATTGGTGGCCCGAACTGGAATTGAACCAGTGACACGCGGCTTCATTACTATTTCTGATAATGGCTATTTCTGATTTGAATAAAGATATCACAGCATTTATGTGGAATATGGGACAAAAGGGGAGCGACAAATGATTGATACTATAAATACTTATCTAGGTAGTCCAACACTTACCAATGTCATATTACTATTTATATTATTGGCACTCACTGACATAAGAAGTTATATAGTAAGAATTATGTTAAGGAAAGGGTTGGCATAATGATTGACACTATTATTACAAACCTAAGCAGTACTAACTGGCTGTGCAGGGTCTGTTAACTCACCAACTTTTGCTGAATCAGCCACAACTGTTAAGGCATCCATTGGCAAGGTCATGGTCTTGTAAGAGAAATCTAGGAGTTGATTTTGAGCCTTTTGTTGATGTAGATTTATAATAAATGATTTAGAGAATATTATGAACTGCACAAAAGCACTCAGCTTAGTATTAATTATGTCACTCAATACTATTTGACATCACAAGCTTTTTTAATTTGGCATGAATTTTTTAATCAGTAAACTTTACACTTTTAATTCAGTGAAAGTTGTACAGTCAAACTGAACCACCTCTATATACATCTTATTACATTAAGAATTCATAAAATATTTAACACGTAGTTATTAGAATTATAAGAAAGGAAGCCATATTTTGATTGTAGATTTGTCAACTAATAAAGCAATAAAGGTTTTTATATTCCTTATAACTTTTTTAATATTTTTATTATTTTTCAGAAATGAACGTAACACTCTTTTAATAACAGAGTACGGATTGATAGAATTGCTTTCTGCTTTTTTTTACTTAGTTGGTATTTATATTTGCTTCAAGTTTATTCATACTATAAAAGGTTTGCCGAAAATATACTTTTCACTTTGGTTAATCTTAACAGTTGTTTTTTTTGGCGAAGAAACAAGTTATTTACAGCATTATATTGGTTACGACACACCACAATTTTTTTTAGGAAATAATGCTCAACAAGAATTAAATTTTCATAATATTACAACTACTGGAGGTTCATTAATCGATGCAATTAATAATAATAACTTTGATTTATCAATGTTATTGAAATCACAAAATTTATTTAATATTGGTTTTATTTTTTACTTTCTCGCTTTACCAATTTCAGTATTACTTAGCTCGCATACAAAGAATATTGTTTCAAATTTTTCCATTCCTGTAGTAGGCATTAGATTTGTTTTGTGTATATGGATACCAATATTATTTACAATAGTCATCGGTTTTACTGATGCAAATAATGACACTCTCATCCGTAATTACATGGGAGAAAGTAGGG
>JBLIIL010000001.1:0-117054 GCA_047634755.1 Methylophilaceae bacterium | reverse complement strand
TCAAACTCCGCCGGGGAAAGATGTTGCGCCAAGACTAACTCCAAATGTTAATGAATTGTAAATTACATGTTATCATATACTTAAAATTTTTGTTGTTAAAGCTAAAAAGAGCTTAAAATAATGGTTAGTTTATAACTCATTAACCACTAATTCTTATGGATATAAATCTTAATAAACTACCAAGCAAATTGATCGACCAATTCGGCCGAAAAGTCGACTATATTCGTCTATCCATTACCGATCGTTGTGACTTCCGCTGCCAATATTGTATGGCGGAAGATATGACGTTTTTGTCGCGCAATGACGTCTTGAGTTTAGAAGAGTGTGCTCGCATTGTGAATGTGTTTGTTCAGCTGGGTGTCAACAAAGTACGCATCACTGGCGGCGAACCGTTAGTGCGTAAAAATGCGTTATGGCTGTTTGATAAGATTGGTCAATTAGACGGCTTAGATGAATTGGTGGTGACGACCAATGGCAGTCAACTGAGTAAACAAGCTGATGGGCTAAAAAAATCTGGCGTCAAACGCATTAACATTTCCGTGGATAGCCTGAATGCTGAACGCTTCAAAGCTATCACTCGTACAGGCGATTTAAACAAAGTACTCGCAGGGATCGATAGCGCGATTGCAACAGGCTTTGAAGGCATCAAGCTCAACACGGTATTAATGCGTGGCACCAATGATGATGAAGTCTTTGACTTAGTGCAGTTTGCCATTGATAAGCAAATCGACATTAGCTTTATTGAAGAGATGCCGCTCGGCGATGTGAACCACGTACGTGAGAACACCTTTGTCAGTAATGCTGATACACTAAAACAGCTTAAAAGTAAGTACTCGCTTCTATCTAGCACCGAGTCAACAGGAGGGCCTGCAAAATATTGGCGTGTCACTGATACGCAAACAAAGATTGGGTTTATTTCCCCGCATAGTCATAACTTTTGCGAGAGTTGCAATCGTGTCCGCATCACCTGCCAAGGCGAGCTTTACTTATGCTTAGGTCAAGAAGATAAAGTGGAATTAATGCCTTTATTACGCGCGCATCCAAACGATGATGCACCTTTAATCGAAGCCATTATCAACAGCATGAAAGTCAAACCAAAAGGACATGATTTTGATTTAAAACGCGCTGCGCCTGCCGTTGTGCGTTTCATGTCTCATACAGGGGGTTAAACAATTAAAGTTTCAGCAATCATATTAGCAGGCGGCCAAGCCAATCGCATGGGTGGTACAGACAAAGGCCTAGTGCCACTATTAAACAAGCCGCTAGTACAACACGTCATCGAACGCTTAACACCGCAAGTCGATGAAGTGCTGATTAATGCTAACCGTGAGATTGAGCGGTATGAAACATTTAACTTGCCGGTAATCATAGATGAGCATGCAAACTTTATTGGCCCATTAGCGGGTTTTGCACAAGGTTTAAAAAATGGCAAGCATGGTTATATATTAACAGTGCCATGTGACTCACCGCTGTTACCTGAAGATTTAGTTGGACGGTTAATCAAGGGTTTAACTGATAAAGAAGCAGATATTGCGGTCGCAAAAAGTGCAGGTGATACCCATCCTGTCTTTTGCTTAATGAAAAAAAGTGTATTGCCTTCCCTGTTTGTGTACATAAACCAAGGTGAGCGTAAAGTCAGTACTTGGCAAAAAACCCATCAGTATATTGAAGTCGAATTCAATGATGTGAGTGAAGCTTTTGTTAATTTAAATACTTTCGAAGCGTTAGAAGCGTTAGCACTTAAACTAGAAAATGCATAAAACACCTATTCTTGGCATTGTTTCATCAACTAGCAACTCGGGAAAAACAACGATTATTACCAAGCTATTACCTGAATTAGCTAAACACAATATCCGAGTCTCCGTGATTAAACATGCCCATCATAAATTTGATATTGACCACCCTGGCAAGGATAGTTACAACATCCGCGAAGCAGGTGCCGTGCAAACGCTGATTTCTTCTAGAAAGCGTTGGGCATTAATGACCGAGATGGAACGCACTCCAGATGATAGTGGTGAATCTGATTTAACATCTCTATTGGCGCTTCTAGATCACACTTATGCTGATTTAATTTTAGTGGAAGGTTTCAAACAAACCAAGATCCCCAAAATTGAAATACACCGCCCTAGTCTGGGCTTGCCCTTGCTGGCAGAAGGTGACTCTAATATTATTGCTATCGCATGCGACGAAGCAATTGACTGCGCCAAACCACAATTAGCGCTAAACGATACAACGGCAATTTGTACATTTATTATGCATTGGATACAAGCAACACATGACTAAAGCAACATTAAACCAACTAGCAACCAACCCAAGCTGTATAAATGATTACGACCCTAATGCCATGTCAGTACAGCAGGCACGCGTATTTATTCAACAATTTTTAACCCCAGTGACAGAGACTGAAACCTTACCAATCCGTGAGAGTTTAGATCGCATACTTGCAAAGGATGTGGTGTCACTTAACAACGTGCCTAATCATAATAATAGCGCCATGGATGGCTTTGCTTTCAAACATAGCGACGGTATTAAAATGATTAAAATCATTGGTACTGCATTCGCGGGCACGCCGTTTGATGGCGAAGTTAAAGCCAGCAATTGTGTAAAAATCATGACTGGTGCCGTGATTCCAAAAGGGGCTGATACGGTAGTCATGCAGGAAAAAACTGTCAATAAAGGCGAATACATCAATGTATTAGAAGTGCCAGCGGCGGGTTCGAATGTACGGTTGGCAGGCGAAGATTTGAAAAGTGGTGAAACTGTATTAAGTAAAGGCCATCAAATGCAAGCGGCCGACTTAGGTCTGCTAGCATCCTTAGGCGTTGCGGATGTGACCGTACACCGTCAATTAAAAGTGGGATTTTTTAGTACGGGCGATGAATTAGTAAGCGTCGGCAAGCCTCTGGAGCAAGGTCAAATTTACGACAGCAATCGTTACACGATTTATGGCATGCTCAGCCAATTAAACGTATCTATTACGGATTTAGGCGTTGTGCCAGACCAGCCAGAGCTCCTAGAAGCCACTTTACTGAAAGCAGCTTGTGAACATGATGTCGTTTTAACCAGTGGCGGAGTCTCCGTTGGTGAAGCGGATTATATGAAATCACTTCTGAGCAAACATGGTGAAGTGTTATTTTGGAAAATCAATATGAAACCAGGTCGTCCGCTAGCCTATGGAAAAGTGGGCAATGCGCACTACTTCGGCTTACCTGGGAACCCAGTTTCCACCATGGTGACCTTTTATCAATTTGTGCGGCAAGCGGTATTGGCTCTGATGGGCAATACAGTCAAACCTATACCGGTGTTTAAAGTCGAATGCACAGCGCCTATTAAAAAAACAAGAGGCCGCACAGAATTTCAGCGTGGCATTTTATTTGAAAAAAATGGTGTGTGGAAAGTAAAACCATTAACGAATCAAGGTTCTGGGATATTAAGTAGTATGAGTGTAGCCAATTGTTTTATTGTTCTGGATGAATCAGTTGGGCATTGTGAAGCAGGGACTACCGTGGATATACAAGTATTTGAAGGGATTATTTAACATAAAGTTGGCAATTTGGCTTATAGAAGCCAGTTTTTCGCCTTAACAAACCAATGCTAGCCATAGTATAATCAACGGCTTATATTTTACAGCACCTTATTCTGGCACCTTACTTTGGAACTTTCAATTAACAACCATCGACTTGATGGAAACGGCATCATTTGGGCGATTACCGCTTCTATGTTGTTGCATGTACTCGTCGCTGTCATCGCGCCAAACTTTGGCTTCTCTAGCGAACCAAAGAAACCACAGTTGCTAAAAATCGAACTACAACAACTAGCCCCAGCAGCACATGCTGCAGAGCCACTCCCTCCTATCGATATTCCTGAACTGCCAAAACCAATCCAGGAAAAACCTAAGGCGGTTGTCAAGCCAAAGTCAATAAAAAAACAAGCGCCTATACATGTAGAGCAAGCTAAAGTAACACCACAAGATATTATTGCAGTACAACCAACTGTTGAGGAAGTAGCAGAAGTCATTGGACCCCCAACTCCTCTTGAACCACCTCCGCCGCCACCTCCACCTGCGTCGAGTCAAGCCGATATAAATAGTGCAAAAGATGCTTATGGTCGCTTATTAGGGAGGGCCATTGCAAAACACAAATCGTACCCTAAAATTGCGCAAAGACGTGGCTGGCAAGGTACTGCACTACTCGATCTTAAAATTGACAGTGATGGCAATGTGATTTTAATGAATGTTCGTGAAAGTAGTGGCTATGAGGCATTAGACAAACGCGCTTTAGCTATGGTTAAAAAAGCTTCTCCATTCCCAGCCCCTCCCAAAGCGCTACAGGGTCGCTCGTTTAACATTACAGTCCCCGTTAGCTTTAAATTAGCTAATGGCTAATTTAAGCAAACCAGCAAAAACAAGGTCTTTGCGTGGCTTACTATTAGGTCATGAACTTATTTTTATTGCGCTGATTATTATTGCTGTTATGGGTGGTGGTTTTGGCATTTACCTTTGGGATAAATCATCCCAAGAATCACAACGCATTCATTTTTTAGTCCAAGAAATCCAACAAACGCGTGGTGACTTATATCGGCAAATGAAGGAGTTATTTGATGCCTACTTATTAAGCGACCAGAATGCCAAGGCAGAATACAACACCTATACAACTTCCATTTTAAAGCACTTCCAGAAGCTAGAAAAATTATCGGTAGGTGTTGAGGAAAAAAAAGCCATTGCTGATTTAAAAGAAAACTACAAGATCTTTGCAACTAATGCGCCTGATATGTTTAACCAATATCAGATTAGTCCAAATGATGCATCACGCAAAATGCTTTATCAAGATATGGAAACTGGTATTTTTAGCCATTATGAAACGGTTTCTAAGCGTGCGGAAAATTTACTCGCGCTTAAACAAAATGAAATGAAAGAGCGACTACAAGAAGCAAAAAGAACATCGATTATTATATTGGGTATTCCAATTCTGCTTGCAGGTCTATTGTTAATGCTTTCTCACATACTACTGAAAAGAGCGATTGTTAATCCAATTAACGCGATCATGAAAGCAACTAAAGAAATCAGTCAAGGGAATTTGCAACACAAAGTACCTGATGCTGGTGCACAAGAGCTATCTATACTTTCTCAAGAAATTAATAAGATGGCTGACGATTTGGCCGAAATTCGTGATGCTTTAGTGCGTACTGAGAAACAAGCTGCTTTGGGTTTACTAGTGCCAATGCTGGCACATAATATTCGCAACCCTCTAGCTAGCATTCGCGCAACGGCACAAGTCGTTGACATAAAAGAAGGTGACAAAGACACGCAAGACTCCATTAACGGCATTATGAATACTGTCGACAGACTAGAGCGCTGGACAACATCTTTATTGGCTTACTTGCATCCAGTAAAACCAGCGTTAGGCAAAGCATCATTCGATAAAGTAATTACCAACGCGCTTATTCCGTTACAACAAAAACTATCAGAAAAAAACATAAACCTCATCAAAAGAATAGCGATAAAAGATCAAGAAATTTTGACCGACGAACATTTATTAGAACAGATATTTTACAACCTTATTTTGAATGCAATTGAAGCCTCATCACAAAATAGTGAGATTAAAATAAATGCAGAGATCAATGAAGCAATATTAAACGTTAGTATTATTGATGCAGGTAGCGGTATGCCATTTAAACCTGACCCAAGCGCGCTAAGCCCAAGCAAGTCAACTAAACTTTTTGGTACTGGGCTAGGTATTCCCTTTGCATTTAAAGCATGTGAAGTGCTGAACGGTCAAATTGACTTCCAATCAGCAGAACCTATGGGAACAAAAATCACATTATATTTTCCGCAGTAAATATGTTGAAATACCTGTAGGAATGAATTTCGAGCACGTAAAAAATTATTACGAATATGCTTGCTTTAATTCTTAATTTTTACAACAATAGAAGTGTTTTTAATATAACTATATAAGAACCATTCATAAAATTTATGCTCAATAAAACTGTTTTAGATTTCGAACTTCCTGCAACTAGCGGCCATTCATTCAAACTATCTGACTACATTGGCAAAAACCTCATTGTCTACTTTTACCCAAAAGACTCGACTCCGGGATGTACAACACAAGGCATGCAATTCAGAGATTTATATAGCGAGTTCCAAGCAGCCAGTACTGAAATAGTCGGCGTCTCTCGTGACAGCCTCAAGTCACATGAAAACTTTAAATCAAAATTTAGCTTTCCGTTCGAATTGCTATCAGACTCTGAAGAAAAAGCCTGCCAAATTTTCGATGTCATTAAAGAGAAAAATATGTATGGCAAACAAGTACGTGGCATACAGCGGAGTACTTTTGTCATCAATAAAAATGGTGTGCTTATTCAAGAGTGGCGTAAAGTAAAGGTAGCTGGCCATATAGAAGAGGTGCTGGCATTCGTAAAATCCATTTAATTATTTTATGCCTCAAATTTAATATCCAATTTATTTAATTATCTAAGAAAGCTCATGACAAAAAAAAACACGGCAAACGCAAAACTTTTTGTGCTCGATACAAATGTACTGATGCATGACCCTTCATCACTCTTCAGGTTTGAGGAACATGATATCTTTTTGCCAATGGTGACACTTGAAGAGCTAGATAATAATAAAAAAGGCCTCACAGAGGTTGCCCGAAATGCAAGACAAGCCAGCCGTTACTTGGAAGAAATTGTTGGTGCTGATTTAATTGATTTAGAAAAAGGCTGCCCACTAGCAATTCAAGGTAACCGTCATGTTGCTGGTCGGTTATTTTTACAAACCAACCAAGTTGACACCAACCTCCCAGGCCTAGCTGGTAGCAAAGCTGACAATCAAATTATTAGTGTTGTTCTGCACCTACATCAACAGCACACTGATAGAGAAGTTGTATTGGTGAGTAAAGACATTAATATTCGCATTAAAGCCCGCGCAATGGGTCTTGCTGCAGAAGATTACTTTAACGATAAAGTATTACAAGATACTGACCTCTTACATAGTGGTAGCAAAGAGTTACCTAAAGACTTCTGGGATAACCATAGTAAAGATATGGAGTCGTGGCAAGAATCAGGCAATATGTTTTACCGCATCACAGGGCCATTAGTCAGCAGTTTCATGATTAACGAGTTTCTTTTCTATGACTACGAAAAGCCTTTTCATGCCATAGTCCGCAAAGTTGAAAATAATAATGCAGTACTAGAAGTCATTCAGGATCGCACCAATCCTAAACATAATGTATGGGGCATCACAGCGCGGAATCCTGAACAAAATTTTGCCTTGAATTTACTCATGGATCCTGAAATTGATTTTGTTACCCTGCTTGGTCAAGCTGGCACAGGGAAAACGTTGCTGACATTAGCCGCAGCTCTAACACAAACACTGGATAAAAAGACTTATTCAGAAATTATTATGACTCGCGTTACTGTTCCAGTTGGTGAGGACATTGGTTTCCTACCGGGGACTGAGGAAGAGAAAATGGCACCTTGGATGGGCGCTTTAGAAGATAATTTGGACGTATTGAATCAAACAGATGAAGATGCTGGGGAGTGGGGTCGTGCGGCAACACAAGATTTAATCCGAACACGCATTAAAGTAAAGTCTCTCAACTTTATGCGCGGCCGTACGTTTTTACATAAATTCTTGATTATTGATGAAGCGCAAAATTTAACGCCTAAACAGATGAAAACGCTGATTACACGTGCAGGGCCTGGAACAAAAGTCGTTTGTTTAGGTAATATTGAACAAATCGACACGCCATATTTGACAGAAGGTAGCTCCGGGTTAACCTATGTTGTCGATCGCTTTAAAGACTGGCCATATAATGGCCATATTACACTCATCCGTGGTGAACGCTCTCGATTAGCTGACTTTGCGGCAGAAGTTTTATAAAACCAAAATTAACATGCCTTCTAAAAAATCAAGTACCTTAACGTAGTGGCTAATAAATTCTATATTATCTTGATTGCGCAGTTCCTATCTGCGCTGGCTGATAATGCACTCCTTTTTGCAGCCATTGCCATGCTAGCTTCTTTCTCTGCACCTCTATGGCACACGCCATTATTGCAACAATTCTTTGTCATTTCATATATCCTTCTGGCACCTTTCGTCGGTCCGATTGCAGATTCATTTCCTAAAGGCAGCGTGATGTTCTTTTCGAACTTGGTAAAGGTGATTGGTTGTTTAGCCATGATATTAGGCATGCACCCTTTATTCGCATATGGCATTGTTGGGATTGGTGCCGCCGCTTACTCTCCAGCCAAATATGGCATCATGTCTGAGTTATTACCGAGTGAGCAACTAGTTGAAGCCAATGGCTGGATGGAAGGTTCTACTGTTATTGCGATTATATTAGGTACGATATTAGGTGGCTTTGCCAGTGAGAGACTGGATGCGGCCATGTGGCTCATTGGTGGTTTATACCTAGCTGGTTCTATGTTTAACTACTTTATTCCCAAGCTACCTATTGATCATAAGCTAGAACAAAAGTCACTCAAGTACATTTTAAAGGACTTCACACACGCTTTCTTTGCTTTGTGGAAAGATCCCTTGGGGCAACTATCATTAGCAGTTACAACGCTATTCTGGGGCGCTGGAGCCACGCTTAAATTTGTAGTCATCACTTGGGCTATGTTGGCTTTAGACTTTACGTTTAAAGAGTCTTCATACCTAATAGCAACTGTCGGCTTTGGCATCGCCATTGGTGCTTTTTTCGCATCAAAATATATCACTTTAGAGAAGTCGGTAAAAGTATTACCTGCAGGTATTATCATGGGCGTATTAGTCATTGCTATGATCTTTACGACGCATTGGGTAGTGGCTGGCTTTATCCTACTATTAATCGGTGCTTTAAGCGGCTTTTTCGTCGTACCACTCAATGCATTATTACAGCATAGAGGCCACCACTTGATTGGACCAGGTCACTCTATCGCCGTACAAAATTTCAATGAGCATATTGGCATACTCATCATGTTAGGTATTTACTTACTCATGGTGCGGGAAAACATTCACATTGACACCATCACGATTGCATTTGGCGCATTTATCATCATCAGTATGAGCATCATCAATCGCGTTTATCGAAACATTCAAATCTCAGATCAATATAACCGCACTATTCAACTAAATTCAACCGATTAATGTAATTTAACGTGTGGTTCCGTTCTTCTCGAAATAAATCGTGCTAATGATTGTAGAAATACTGAGAAGAATCCATGCAATGCAACCAAATGCATCTGATAAAGAGAACGATACATCAATCGTGCTAGCAATCCTTCTATATACATAGAACTTCCAACAAGCGCACCCATTAAACTACCAACTGTTGTGTAGCGCCCTAAATTAACAAGTGATCCATAATCTCTATATTTGTACGTAGGAAGCTTTTTCTTACCAGCAACCCTAGCCTTCATCGTTTTAACCAGTGTCGAGGCTTGTTGGTGTGCTGCCTGTGCTCGAGGCGGCACATTCCCTGTTTGCCCGACCCAAGGACAAGCCGCACAATCACCAAATGCAAATACATTGGGATCCAATGTCGTTTGTAATGTTTGTTCAACCACCAATTGATTAATACTATTCGTTTCTAACACAGCTATATTTTTTAGAAAATCTGGCGCTTTGATACCAGCAGCCCAGACAACAAGTGTCGAAGGAATAAATCGCCCACTATGTGTATGCACACCTTTGGCAGTCACCTCTATTACACGTTCAGATGTGTTGACTTGCACGCCCAGCTTTTTTAGCTCCAATTCAACAGAGTTAGCAAGATTTCTAGGCAATGCTGGAAGCAACTGTTCACTCGCTTCTATAATAGTAATCTTAACATCTTTTTCTGCATCAACATTATCTAAACCATATGCAGCCAGCACACGCGTTGTATTATGTAATTCAGCAGCTAGCTCAACACCCGTAGCGCCTGCACCCACAATAGCTACATCTAACTGGCCTGCTTCAATAGGTGCCACCTGTGTTTGCGCTCTTACTAATGAGTTATGCAGTTTACGGTGAAACTTTTCTGCCTGATCTTGTGTATCTAATGCAATAGAATATTTGATTGCACCTTTGACACCAAAATCATTGGTTGTACTACCAATGGCAATGACCAAGCTATCGTAAGGAATACCTCTTGCTGGAATCACTTCAAAACCATTTTCATCATAATACGTCTCAAGCAGCACTTCTTTCTTCTTTCTATCTAGACCATTCATTCGACCTAAACGAAATTTAAAGTGATGCCAATGGGCTTGTGCAAGATAATTTAATTCGTGCTTTTCAGGATCCATGCTTCCAGCAGCAATCTCATGTAATAACGGCTTCCATACGTGCGTACGACCAGAATCAATCAGCGTAATTAACGCCTTATTTTTCCTTCCAAGCGAATCACCTAAGCTAGTTGCAAGTTCTAAGCCACCTGCTCCACCACCAACAATAACGATATGATGTAATTTTTTAGCTGTCATATTCATTCTTTTCTTTTACTCAATTATAGACACCAAACAAAAAACGCGCTTACGAACATGCAGTCGATAAGCGCGTTAATTATAAACCAAGGTTAAGTTATTCTAACCATGTTTTTCCATCAGTTCCTTCATATTTAGTACGGATAAAGGCAACCACCTGCAAAATTTCATCAGTCGTTAAGCCATCACCTGTATGGCCTGGAATTTGTTTGTGCCATTTAAACATATTACCTTTTTGAGATTTACCTGGGGTACCGCCTGCAATCGTTTCAAACATACCTTTGTCAGTCGCATTTTTAGCATATATCCATTTGTTATCCCATTGGCTTTGACCACCTTGAGGTTGTTTTCTTAAACCGGGAGCCATAACACCACCTAATTTACCACCGTGACAACCAGTACAGTTGTTGTAGTTATATGCTCTTTTGCCTAATTTTTTAAGTTTCACAGGATCATTTGCAAAAATCTTATTGTATGGATTGTTACATGTTTTCAAGAACTCTTTAGCCGCATCTGAATCGCCGGCTGCCACTTTAATATTTAATGTGCTTTCATCAATCGTTGACACTAAATTACATCCAGCTCCAGATGAAGCCTTAGCAGCTGATGCAGCACCATCATTACCGCCACAGGCGGTCAGCATTGTTGCAATTGCTAAAACAGCTATGCTAATGTTCACTTCTTTCATTCCTTACTCCTAAATTTATTAATTGCATTGACTGACTTGCACTTTAATGTACTTTTGTTGGATACTCTAATATAGAGATAGTTTACCTCTATTTGAAAATAATCAAAAAAAACGGCCACACTTAATGTGTAACCGTTTTTTAGTATGGCTACTAAATAACTTGAATTATTTCAACCAAGTTTTGCCCTCTTCACCAGCATATTTAGTACGGACATATGCAATTGCTTGCAAAATCTCATCAGTTGTCAAACCATCACCAGTGTGACCCGTAATTTGCTTATGCCATATAAACATATTACCTTTAGCTGATTTACCTGGTGTACCACCAGCAATCGTTTCAAACATACCTTTGTCTGTTGCATTTTTTGGGTATATCCATTGATTATCCCATTGGCTTTGACCACCTTGAGGTTGTTTTCTTAAACCGGGAGCCATAACACCTTCTAATTTACCACCGTGACAACCAGTGCAGTTGTTATAGTTGTACGCTCTACGGCCTAATTTTTTAAGTGCTTTTGCATCTTCAGCAAAAATTTCATTGTATGGATTTTTACATGTTTCCAAAAATGTTTTTGCTGCATCTGAATCTTCAGACGTTACTTTAATAGCCAATGGTTTGCCATTAACTGTTGAAACTAAGTCACAAGCTGCAGATGCTTGAAATGAAACTGCCATACCTGCTATTGCTAACAAACCACCGATTAAAGGTGACTTCAACGTGTTCTTACCTAACATGTGATCTTCCTTTATTTACTTAACAAAATGAGCGTCGTTAGTTTTTATACATAAACCGTATTAACCCACGTACACTCTTAAACGAACAATGAATTATTTGGTTGACAGAACTTTTGATTTTGCTTGGCTCAAATAAATTGTGTATTCTACTAAACTTTTACCTGCTAGTCACCATTCTTTAAATGTTTCTTTTTGTTGTTTTTAAATGTTTTCATGATGTTGTCACCCACAACCACTGGTACAGTTAATATACCGTAGTCAGATAATATTTTTTGAATTTTATCTTGGTTACGGTCTAGAGCGCCTTGAATCATTTTCATACGCTCTTTCTCACCATGGCGCACTGCAATAGACATATTCCAATAAGTTTTACCACGTGCATTAACTGTTTCATACTCTGGCGCAAGCTTCACGACCATTGGCACTTTCGATAGCTTAGCGTAGTACCCTCCAATTGGCCCCCACGGAATGGCAATATCAATATCTTCGTTTGCCAAGGCGTCAATCATTTCACTTGCTGGTTTATTAAGGTCGCGTTGAATACGGTAAGCTCTTGCGTTAGACATTAAACCTTTATCATTCATCGGCACCGTGACAGGAGATTTATCTGTAGTCCCAATAAGTCCCTTTTTAAGGTCTGGAGAGTCCCAGCTCGTAATGTCATAGCCGCTCTCTTTACGCCAAACAAAGACATGGCCAGTACGGTAGTAAGGCTTTGAAGTCATGACTGGGTCATAATCAGGCGGTACGCCCATCAGCACATCGCAGCGTTTGGCCTTAATGGTGTTTCTTAAAAATCCAAAACGATTAAAAGCATACATAAATGATAGTGGCAGCTTCAAGTCTTCTGCCAACACGGCTGCAATTTTATCTTCGAAGCCTTCTTGCTTGTTATTCGAAAATGGCAAGTTGTCTGGGTCAGTACATACTTTAAATTCTTTTAATGTTGGAACCCTCGCCTGCTCCCCTGGCCGCCCTTCATCTGGATTTAATGGTGGGATTTCATCAATAGCGGCTGCCATTGATACATTTGTGGCGAATAACAAACTAGCAATGAAGCCAGCTTTTTGGATTGCTTTT
This sequence comes from Methylophilaceae bacterium, assembly GCA_047634755.1. Lineage (GTDB taxonomy): Bacteria > Pseudomonadota > Gammaproteobacteria > Burkholderiales > Methylophilaceae. The sequence continues at coordinate 104,105 of JBLIIL010000001.1, read as the reverse complement.
AACATCTTTTGAATTCCTTATTATGATTCAGATATACTCTTGATAGAGTATAAACAGTTGCGAAAGTTCTTGTGTAGTTAAAATCATTAAAACCATCTATGAAATTCTAACTAATTATTAGCCATGTGTATACACTTCTGTATATATAGGATTTCTACTATCTTTACATAAAAAAACACCCCGCCGAAGCGAGGTGTTTAAGTTGCATTTCTAAACTAATTTAGCAAATTTAATGAAACACTAAATTATAGGCTAAATACTGTCAATGCACCGCCGCCTGGAGCAGCGTTGTATTTAACTAGTTCAGCATAACCACCAGCAGCACCAAGTGCGTCTGTTGAGTTAGTTAAACCAAGGTTCATCGCAACGCCAGCCCAGCCACCAATACCTGATAGCACACCAACGTGTTGTTTACCTTTGTAACCATATGTAAATGCATTACCAATCACACCAGAACCAACTTGGAATTTCCAAAGTTCTTTACCTGATTGAGCATCTAAAGCCTTGAACCAACGATCAAGAGTACCGTAGAACACTAGGTTTGAAGCAGTTGTTAAAGCACCACCCCAAGCAGAGAATTTCTCTTTGTTGTACCATACTTTTTTGTTAGTCATTGGGTTGTAAGCAGCAAAGCCACCCATAACACCATCAGGACCTGGGAACATAGTCAATGTAGCACCAACCCAAGGTTGACCAGCAACATATTTTGACTCAACTGGCTCGTATGTCATACATACGTGATTAAGTGGAGAGTACATTAGACCAGTTTTAGGTGAGTAAGCAGCAGGCTGCTGATCTTTAGTACCTAACGCAGCAGGACAAACGCCTTTTGCATTGTAGTCTTGATGAGTAGAAGCTGAGCCCACTTTCATTGGTACGCCAGTTTTCATGTCAATACCAGTTGCCCAGTTAACAAATGGGTGAACTTTCTCAGCAGCGATTAAAGTACCGTTACCTGCGTTGAATGTGTATGCGAAACCGTTACGGTCATGATGCCATGCATATGTTTTTCCACCTTTGTCGAACAAGATAACTTCGTTAATACCATCATAATCCCACTCATCATGTGGAGTCATTTGGTAGCCCCATTTAGCAATACCAGTATCTAAATCACGAGCAAAAATAGTCATAGACCATTTGTTATCACCAGGACGTACATCTGGATTCCATACTGAAGGGTTACCTGTGCCGTAGTAAACTAAGTTTGTACGTGCATCATATGGCCACCAGCCCCATGTAGAACCGCCACCATGCTGCCATCCATCTTTAACAGCTTGTGGTTTTAACCACGTGCGAATACCAAGGTCTTTTTCACCAATTTTCATTTGGCCTTCTTTTAATGCTTCAAAAGAACCGCCTTCTTTGTTACCACCGTTGATGTCTTTGTAAACTGACAAAGCACTGTACTGTGGGTTAGCAGAGTTGAAGTCATCGCCGATCATTACATCAACATCAGAACCTGTTGAGTAAGCTTTCCATGCTAATGAACCATCTTTAGCATTGTAAGCTGCCATAAAGCAACGTACACCAAACTCAGCACCAGAACAACCTGTTAAGATTTTGTCTTTAATTACATGAGGAGCATTAGTATTTGTAGCACCAACTTTAGGATCATTAACTAATACAGACCAAGCTTTTTTACCTGTTTTAGCGTCTAATGCAACTAAGTTACCATCATTTTGTTGAAGATAGATTTTGCCATCGCCATAACCAAGACCACGGTTAACGTTATCGCAACATAATACTGCTTGAACGCTAGGATCTTGTTTAGGAAAATATGACCATGCGATTTTTTGGTTATCGTTTAAGTCAAGTGCGTATACGTTATTAGGGAATGCTGTATGTACATACATCATGTTCCCAACAACAACAGGTGAACCTTCATGGCCACGGTTAACACCAGTAGCGAAAGTCCAAGCAGCTTTAAGGTTTTTTACATTACCTTTGTTAATTTGAGCTAAAGAACTATAGCCTTGGTTATTATGCTGACCACGTGGGTGAGCCCAGTTGTTAGCATTCTTCATTGCCGCTTCTTGGTCTGCAGCAGCTGAAGCAACTATTGGCAATGCCATTGTTGCAGCTACTAAGCCTAAAGCTAGCTTGATTTTATTTACTTGCATGTTTTATCTCCAAAGTTATTACTAAGGGTTTCAAAGTAGTACGTTTAAAACTTGTTGCTTTAGCAATATTGCCTAAACCGATATACTGGCTGCAACAAACTGAAAACGTATTTCTGTTCACATTTTCATGTGAGGATTGAAATATAAAACAAATTATTTCCAATTGCAACACTTTTGTTACAATTTATTAACAATTATGCAAAAATAATATTTCATCTATCATCATAAAATAAAATAATCAATTAAATCAAATAGAAAGCGCTAATCCCAAATGTGTCATTTAACTTACAATTTATACCCTGAAATAGAGCCATACAATACAAACTGGCTTAAAACTGATGATTTGCATGAAATTTATTACGAAGAGTCTGGCAACCTAAATGGCAAGCCTATTGTATTCTTACATGGAGGACCAGGTAGTGGCTGCAACCCTGGTCAACGCCGCTTTTTCGACCCAACGCATTATAGAATAATTCTATTAGATCAGCGTGGTTGCGGTAGAAGTCGTCCTCAAGGGTCACTAACCAACAATACAACAGCTGATTTAGTGGATGATCTAGAAGCATTGCGCTACCACCTTAATGTAGAGACATGGCATGTTTTTGGCGGATCATGGGGTAGCACGCTTGCGCTTGCCTATGCGACACAACACCCTCAACAGGTTGTCTCTCTTACATTACGCGGTATCTTTTTAAGCCGCACCTCAGAGCTTAACTGGTTTCTAGGTGATATACAGCACTTCTATCCAGAAGTTTGGCATACGTTATTAGACTACCTACCTTTAAATGAACAAGATGACGTGTTAACGGCATTTGAAAAGCGTATCGCTTCTGATGATTTATCAATTAGCCACCCTGCCGCAATTGCGTGGAATAACTACGAAGGCAGCATTATGCGTTTAGACCCAGCAGCGGCAAAAGCATCAGCATCCACCAAACCCACTATTAAACAGACTACTGCCACACTAAAGACCATACAAATAGTTGATGTTGCACGCGCACAGGTACAAATACATTATGTACGCAACTTATGCTTTATTGATGGCGAGTCAATATTAGAAGCCACTAAAAAACTATCCAATATTCCAACTGCAATTGTTCAAGGTCGTTATGATATGGTGTGCCCACCACAAACTTCGTGGCTACTCTCAAAAGCAATGCCGCATGCTGAATACACGATCGTACAAGATGCTGGCCACTCTGCAATGGAGCCAGGTGTTATTTCTGCACTCGTCTGTGCAACAGAAAAATTTAAAGCGCTGTAGTATAAGCATTAACTGATTAATTAAGCGCATTAACTTGGACAAACTCAACTCAGTAAAAGCAAGTTTTAAAAAGTTTGCAGCTCACCCTGCGATTAGCAAACCACTCATTGCCTACTCCAAGAAGGAGTACGAAACGTTGCTTTTTGTCTTTCGCGAAACCTTAGCTGGTTTTGGTCGCCATAATGTATTAGGTCTGTCGGCGGCTTTATCGTTTTATGCATTATTTGCACTCATCCCGACGGTGCTGCTGATTTTTTACCTACTGAGTCACCTTGTATTTTCATCTGATTATGCGATTGTTAAGCTTGCTATCTTGACCAGTAATATCATGCCAGACTTCAGCGGCTTCATTATGAAAGAAGTTTATAACGCATCGACAGCCAAGGCCGTTTGGGGCGCACTGGGCTTATTCATTCTATTTTGGACGATTATGCCACTTGCTAGAGCCATGCGTACGTCTTTTTATCACATTTCCTCCGTGACAGAAAAACTCTCTTTCCTCAAAAGCAAACTCAGTGACATACTTTCCGTGCTGGGCATTTTACTTGTATTTTTTGCATTTATTGCTGCCAGCTATGCCGTTGAAGAAATCGTTAACTTCTTAGCTGACCATCTCCCGAGGGAGACATTAAATACAATCGGCGACACTATTACGTTAATCATTACTACTTTGCTTATCGCTTTATTCTACAAAATGTTTTTACCGATGCGCGTCATCATGCGTTATATTTTAATGGGCGCATTACTCACCGCATTACTCTGGCTGCTTATGCGGCCTGCATTTGCCTTATTCTTTTCAGTAAACCAAAGCTATGGTGCTGTATTTGGCAGCATGAAAAATATGTTTGTCTCCATCATCTGGCTATACGCCAACTTTGCTGTGCTTTTGTTGGGCTCAGTCTTAATTGCGACATTAAGAAAACAAGATGCACTATTGCTTAAAGGCTTATTTGATTCTGTCCCAGATAAAAGCAACTATATAGAAGCGCTCATGCATCGCTATGGCATTATGCCAAAAGCTGGCGACTATATTTTTGAACTTGGCAATACTGAGCGTAATCTTTATTATCTCGTTGACGGGGAAGTCCATTTAACCATCGCAGATGAAGTGGTTCGCAAAATAAATACAGGACAGTACTTTGGAGAAACGGCCAGCTTAACGGAACAACCAACCGTCACGAATGCGGTTGTCACTTCACCAGAAGCGCGCATTATTGTGATTTACGCTGAAAACATTGATACCATGCTAAAGGACAACCCTAATATCGCAATGCGGTTGCTCAAACAATTAGCATACAGATTAGAAAACAGTCAAAACTAAAAGATAAAACACATGGCAAATACACCGCAACCGAGTCAACAAGACACACAGCAACTGATACAACAGCTTAATGTTGGACATTTAGCCGCAGCCGAACAAATGGCTAAAGACCTCATTGCTAAGCATACAGACACTTTTATACTGCATCATATCCTTGCACTCTCGCTAGATGGTCAACAAAAGTTTTCAGAATCAATCGCCAGCTATCAAAATGCAATCAAGCTTCAACCAAACAATGTCGACTTACACTTCAATCTTGGCATCGCTCTCAGCAACGTTAATCAATTTAATGCAGCACTCACCGCTTACCAAAAAGCCATCAGCCTCAAACCAAGTTTTTTTGAAGCACATGGCAACTTAGGTACAGTATTGCAACGCCTAGGCATGCTGGATGAAGCGGTTGATAGCTACAAAAAAGGCTTGTCTATTAATCCACAAGATGCGCGCGGGCATTTTAACCTAGGTACCGCATTGCGCGACAAAGGCAATCTGGCAGAAGCAATTGCAAGCTACAAACAGGCCATTACTTTATTTCCAAACTATACGGATGCTTATAACAATCTAGGTGAAACACAACGCGACAATGGCGACATGGCTTCAGCAGTCAAAAACTATCAAGCAGCATTAGCACGCAACCCTGATCACCCAAATGCGAATTACAACATAGGTGAGTTTTGTTACTTCGCAAAAAGATATAGTGAAGCAGCCGATTTTTTTGAACGTTCCCAGTTTGATGACTGGCAAGCGCGCCTCTTGTACAGCCTATATAAAGGTGAACGATTTGATGACTTCAAGACAACACTGGATGATGTGGTCAACAAGACTCTTCACACCTCGCCATTGATCGCAACACTAGCAACCCATTATGCAACCAACTTTGACCAAGAAGACCAATATAATTTTTGTAAGAATGGGCTTGAATTTGTCTACCAAAGTAGCATTAACGCATTAGCTGATCCAAGCAGCCCGTTACTGCAAGAATTACTACACGACATCGAGCACGCAGACATTGCAGAACGCGTGCAAGGTATGCTGCATTATGGAAAACAATCCGCTGGCAACTTATTTAAAAGGCCTGAACCCTCATTCAAACAGCTCGCAACATTAGTCAAACAAGAGTTTCGTAACTATCAAAAAAAATTCGCCAATGCTGAATGTGAACTGATTCAATCATTCCCTGATGAACTGGAGTTTACCAGCTCTTGGTACGTCAACATGATGCAAGGTGGGCATTTAAACGCCCATATTCATGAAATTGGGTGGATTAGCGGCGCCGTTTATTTGGCAATGCCAAGTGTTGCGGGTGATGAAGGGTCTTTTGAATATGGTACCCATGGAGATCATTATCCAATACGACCATCTAAAAGCCAAGCAGACTTTCCGGCAGCACAGGCCCTACCTAATGTGGGTGACATTGTGCTATTTCCATCTTCGCTATTCCACCGAACTATTCCTTTTAAGGCAGATGAAAGACGTATTTGTATTGCTTTTGATTTAAAACCAAAATCAAATACTGAGTTAAACTATTACTAGTGTTTTCATATAATTATGGCAAAATTAGGCTTTTTCATAAAAAAAATGAATTTCTCTTAGATTTAGATATGTGCAACATTGCTAAATAATAACAATAAGTCTAATCTTTTTATCAACCATGATTTTCTTCGATGAAAAACTTTTTTTAGGATAAAACAAAATGATAGATTTACAATCGATCGGGAAGAGCTCCATACTTATTCTTGATGACCAATCAACAAGCAGGGCAATCCTATCGCAGGTTATTAAAAGCGTAAGCCCTACTATAAGTATAGTCGAAAAAAATAACTCTGAAAGCGCCTTGGAATGGGCTGCGCAAAACATTGCAGACTTAGTATTTGTTGACTTCCTAATGCCTGGTATAAATGGTGTTGATTTTATTCGTTTAATCAAGATGTTGCCCGACTATGCTCAAGTTCCAGTTGTCATGATTACTGTTAAAAAGGATGCAGAGACACTTCATGCCGCACTTGATGCAGGGGCTGCCGATTTTTTAAGTAAACCAGTCGATGTATATGAATGTACCGCCAAATGTAAAAACCTGCTCACGATGCGTCAACAACATTTAATCCTCCAAAACAGAGGTGACTTACTTGAGAACAAAGTGAAACTCGCTATTAAGGAGATAAGTGCTAGGGAACAAGAAACCTTGATGCGTTTAGCACGCACTGGTGAATATAAAGACTATGACACGGCGATGCATTTGCAGCGCATGTCTCTCTACAGTAAAGTAATTGCAGAAGCAGCAGGCTTTAGTGAAGAGGATGCCAATATGATTGAGTTATCATCGCCATTGCATGACCTTGGCAAGGTCGGCATTCCTGACCACATTTTGTTAAAACCAGCTGCTTTAAGTGCAGATGAACAATCCATTATGCGTAAACATCCTATTATTGGTTATGAAATCCTACGGAACAGCCCTTCGAAATATTTACAAATGGGAGGTGAAATTGCATTGGCACACCATGAACGCTACGATGGTGGCGGCTACCCCTATCAACTCAAAGGTGACCAAATTCCACTTTCTGCTCGTATTGTTGCGATTGCAGACGTGTTTGATGCTTTAACAAGCAAAAGGCCTTATAAAGAAGCATGGTCAATGGATAAAGCGTTTGAATATTTACAAGCAGAAAGTGGAAAACATTTTGATCCGGAATTAATTGCAATCACCATATCAATACGCAATAAAATTGAAGTGATTGCTAACAAAGTCGATACACACCTACATTAATTTTTTGCTATTCCCATGATTATTAGTGGTATTCGTATCGCTGAAAAGTTTAAACAAACCGTCTTAATCGTTGATGATCAGACGGTTGCTTTAAATATTAATCAGGCCATTTTAGAAGCGTTAAAACTGAACTTAAACACTGTCACCATGAGAAACCCTGTAGAAGCGTTAAAATGGGTAAAAAATAAGCAGATTGATCTTATCGCCACTGACTTTAAGTATGGAAGAAATGGATGACATGCAGTTTTTTCAGGCGGCAACATGCACCAAAAATGTTAAATTAATGCCAATTATTGTCATCACTGTTCTTAAAAGTAAATACCTCTATAAAGCAATGATCTCAACTGGGGGCCTCTGCATGCTTTACAAAAATTGTCAGTGCAGCCAACTTAGGGGAAGTGGCTTACTTTTTACTGGAAGTAAACAAGCAACACTATACTAATAATCAAAAATGGTAATCACATACTCCTATGCTATCAACATTAAAAAATTGGTATAAGCTCACTGAAAGCCACTGCGATGCTTTAGAACTAGAACAAGGTGCGCTTCGGTTGGCTATCTGCGCTATTTTTTCACTCTACATCCTCTCAGCTCTCTATTTAAACCATCAATTCACACGCCATGAAATAATTGGCAGCTACTGCTTAATCGCTTTTGATGCTTTGGCATCAGTGCTGTTTTTTGTTATTAGTCGGGCGCGCACCGTATCTCCAATAAGACGACTGACAGGTAGCTGGCTTGACGTTATAGGAACAACCGTATTTTTATCACTCAGTGATGAAATTGGCATTGTATTAATTGGTGTTTACCTGTGGGTCACCTTTGGCAATGGATTTAGATTTGGCAAAAAATACCTTTATCATTCCCAGGCCATCAGCATTCTAGGCTTTCTAGTGGCGATGTTTATAAACCCATCTTGGGCAGATTATAAACCTATTATGATTGGCTTCTTTTTAATGCTACTGCTTCTACCTCCTTATGTGGCAAAATTAATTACTCGATTAAATGAGGCAAAGTTAAAAGCCGAAATAGCAACAGCACGTGCAGAAGATGCCAACTTAGCAAAAACGCGATTCGTTGCCAATATGAGCCATGAGATTCGCACGCCACTCAACGGCATTATTGGCATACACACATTACTCAACAGCACGCCATTAAATAATGAACAACAAGACTTGCTAAAAACGCTTGAAAGCTCATCAAAGTTATTACTCTCTTTACTGAACAATGTCTTGGATTTCACAAAGATTGTAGAACGTAAACTCAATATAGAGAATGTGAGCTTCTCCATTGATGAAGCAGTGCAAGAAACTGTCGATATGTTTAAAGTCGAGTGTACTGAAAAACACCTTAAGCAACACTGCAATGTGGAAGCAAACCTTAACCTTATGGAGGGTGATGTTATTGTATTACGTCAAGTCCTTACAAACTTAATGGGTAATGCGCTTAAATTCACGCAAAAAGGGAGTATCAGTATCTCTGCCAGTAGTATTGAAGACAGTGAAACACAAGCAACCATTCGGTTTGAAATTTCTGATACTGGCATTGGCATCCCAGCAGACAAACAACATAAAGTCTTTGAAAGTTTCACACAAGCAGACGCTACTACCACACGTCAATTTGGCGGCAGTGGGCTAGGTCTCACCATAGCCAAAGACATGGTTGAAGCCATGGGTGGAGAATTAAAATTCAATAGTACAGAGCATGTTGGCACACGCTTCTGGTTTGATTTGTTTTTAAATAAAGTCAAAACTGCACCCGTCAACCTCAACCAAGATACTACCGATACTACCGATACTACCGATACTAGTAATGACAACCAAATCCATCAGCTTAAGCCACTCAATATTTTGGTTTGTGAAGATGAAAAAACCAATCAACGCATCATCACCCAGCTACTATCACTACCAGGACATAACGTTAGCGTAGTCGACAATGGTGAAGAGATGCTGGACATACTAGAAAACAAAAATTTTGATTTGGTTGTTACTGATTTAAATATGGCAGGCATGAGTGGTATTGATGCAATGAAACTGTACCGTTTCACACAACCAGAAGATACAAAAACACGCTTTATTCTGCTCACAGCAGATGTCACATTAACAACAAAACAAGAAGCTAATAATGCTGGCTTCGACAGCGTGCTGACCAAGCCTATTTTAGCTCCTTTCTTATATGCATCGATTGAAAAAACACTTAAGTTGCCTTCTGGCACAGCAAAGCATTGGATTGTAAAACACCTTAATATTAATAAGCGATCCATCGAAAGCACAGGCAAGACTACGCTTAGTGAAATACTTAATGTCAACACCGTACAGGAGCTCGAAAGGATTGGTGCTGACGATGAGTTGTTCATGTATCGTCTTTTTACAAATTATTTAACGGATACTACAGCCATGCTTAGTCAAATTCAGGATTTAGTGCTGCAAGAGCACTATATTGAAATTCAAGCCTACTGCCATGCGCTCAAAGGCAATAGTCTAAGCATTGGGGCGATGCAAGTAGCATTAGCTGCTGACAATCTTAGCAACATTAGTAGCGCACTTTCTGCTGATCAAATTCCACAGCAGTTAGATGCGCTACAACATCACTTTGCCACGCTGTCTGATAAAGTTAAAGCCTACCTCAAACGAACTAAGACAGACTTTAAATAGCGATCGTTATGCAGTCATCTTAATGTCAGGCTGACAAACTTCTTTGACTTTTGTGTTCTGCGCTCGAATAAGTCGGTCCATAACCTTTAAGTTTTTTTCATTCAAGTTAAGCGCAGCATCCACCCAAACTTCAGTAATATCATATAGCTCCTCATACTTAAGTGGGTTAATGCGTTGTTTGGCTCGTGTAATGGCTTGATGTGAATTTAGTGATCGATGGTTTTTTTTAATCCACTGTTGCATCGCAATTTCACCCTGCCCATCTTCAGCAAGTACATCTACAACACCTAATGCATATAACTCTTCTCCTGTATAAACCTTACCAGAACGGACCAGTTTTTCAGCTTCAGATAGGCCAATCTTTCTTGTCAAAAAACTCAGCGCCCCCATACCAGGAAACAAGTTAAACAACACTTCAGGAAACCCCATCATTGCACTTTTCTCTGCCACCATCACATGCGCAGACAATGCCGCTTCAAACCCGCCACCCATCGCCTGTCCTTGTACCAAAGCAATGGTCGTGATTGGCGCATCCATATGATAAAAATTCCACACATTATCGATACACATGGTTGCATACTCAAGCAAATGTGCTCTATCTTTAGCTAGAATCAACTGCTTAAAAATCGACAAGTCACCGCCCAAATTAAACACACCCTTCACATTTGAAGAGAAAACATGATAATTAACTTGATAGGGTTTACCTTGTGAAGGCATGACACCGTTATTGTGTCTAATGTCTAACTGGTGGTGAAGCAACTCTGACAAACAAATCTTATTGAAACATGGCCTTGGCTCTGGCTGCATGATTGACCAAACCACACCAAAATCATGATCAAAGCGCGTTTCAACCTGTTCATACATTACATTATTGAGATTATTAAAATTGACAATTGCATTCATACTAAACTCCTTCTAGTTGTTGTTGTTGTTGTGTTAAAAAAATAGTTTTTATTAGTTTGATTGTGTTTAAAATACAATCTCCCTAATAGCTCTCGTTGCGAATTCTAACCAATCAGAATCCTAAGTTACAAAAATCAACTAATGACTTTTTTTTCATTTTAAAGCTTGATTTTATTCAAAAATACTACTCCTTTTTCTGCTTTTAAAATACCTTTGTTTAACAAAACTGTACTAAAAGTATTCATCATATCGCCATAAAATACTGCCTTTAAGCAATATCCTTTAGGTGGCGCACATAAAAAAACGGCTTACCGTTCGGTAAGCCGTTTTTAGTTTCTTGAAACTATTATTTCATCACAACTACTTAATCCAGACTACGTTGATGCTGGTTGTGGTGAAGATTTCCTACCCGGCGCAGCTGGCGGGATATAGCCAGAAATTCTGCATAAGCGGCCTTCAATAGCAACACCATTGTCAAAGTTTGTCACACTGCAGCTAGAAACCGCTTTATTGTATTCTAGCTCTTGAATGGATGCATGCACTGCTTCCAGGGGGATGCCCATTTGTTCAGCGATTTCACGATCAAGCTTCTGTCCGTGTTTTTTAAGGTATGCGAGTACTAATGTTGTATTCAATTCATGCTCCTCTAAATATATGTTGTAAAAAAACGATTTTTTAATCGCTCTTATTATTGGTGGCCCCCCCGTGAGTCGAACACGGCACCAATGGATTATGAGTCCACTGCTCTAACCAAGCATGAGCTAGAGGGCCAAAACCGTCACTACAGTTTAATCTTGCCCAGTCTCTAAAAAGCTTTTGAGTCTTTCTGAGCGTGTAGGGTGGCGCAGCTTACGTAATGCTTTTGCCTCAATTTGACGAATCCGCTCACGCGTCACATCAAATTGTTTGCCGACTTCTTCTAACGTATGGTCAGTATTCATTTCAATACCAAAACGCATACGCAATACTTTTGCTTCACGTGGTGTTAACGACTCTAGCACTTCAGAAGTCGCGTCACGCAAGCTGCCATAAACAGCAGCATCCATTGGTGCCAGTGTTGTCGAGTCTTCAATAAAGTCACCTAAGTGAGAATCCTCATCATCACCAATCGGTGTTTCCATTGAAATTGGCTCTTTACTAATTTTCAAAATCTTGCGGATTTTGTCTTCAGGCATTTCCATCTTGTCGGCTAATAATGCAGGATCTGGCTCAGCACCTGACTCTTGTAATATTTGACGACTAATCCGGTTCATCTTGTTAATCGTTTCAATCATATGCACAGGGATACGAATCGTACGCGCCTGATCGGCAATTGAGCGGGTAATTGCTTGGCGAATCCACCATGTTGCATAAGTTGAGAATTTAAAACCACGACGGTATTCAAACTTGTCAACCGCCTTCATCAAACCGATATTTCCTTCTTGAATCAAGTCCAAGAACTGCAAACCACGGTTCGTATATTTCTTAGCAATTGAAATCACCAAACGTAAGTTAGCCTCAATCATTTCGCGCTTAGCTCGACGCGCTCTCGCTTCGCCAGTCGTCATGTGCTTATTGATATCTTTCAGCTCTTTAATCGGCAATCCTACTTTTTCTTGCATGCCAATCAACCGGTCTTGTTGATCAATCACAGAATCTCTAAAGCGGCCTAATGTTTCGCTATATGGCTTACCTAATGCGATTTCGTCATCAAACCATTCCAAGTTAATTTCATTACCAACAAAGCTCTTGATAAAGTGCATGCGTTCCATACCAGACTTATTCACACAGAAGTCTAAAATTTTACGTTCATGTATCCGCACATCTTGTACCAGGGTGCGCACTTGACCACATAGAATTTCTACTTTTTTTGCGGAGAAGCGGAAAACCATCAACTCTTTTAGCACCACCTCATGTAGTTCTTTATATTCAGGGCTTTGAGAGCCTGTTGTTGCACGGATTTCATTCATTCGTGTATTAGTTTCACGAATTGTCGTAAAACGCGTAATCACTTCGCTTCTTAATCGCGTCAATGCCTCTGCAGTAATTGCATCAGCCTTCGCTTGCGCCTCTTCTGCAGTTTCTTCTTCTGGATCTTCTTCTTCACTCTCGTCACTATCTTCATCAGCTCTGCCAGCTACTGCGTCAGCAACAAACTTATCATCCAAGCCGATATCATTATCAATCAAGCCGTCGACTAAATCCTCAACACTAATTTCGTCCGCTTCAACTTTATCGACAATAGAAAGCAACTCCGCAATTGTTGTTGGACAAGCAGCGATGGCTTGCACCATATGCTTTAAACCATCTTCAATACGACGTGCAATTTCAATTTCACTTTCACGTGTCAGCAAATCAACTGTACCCATTTCACGCATATACATACGCACTGGATCAGTTGTACGTCCAAATTCAGAATCAACGGTTGCTAATGCTTGCTCAGCTTCTTCTACTGCATCTTCATCTGCAACAGGCGCTGGCGCATCATTCATCAACATCGCCTCAGCATCAGGGGCTTGTTCATACACCTGAATACCCATATCATTAATCATGCCTATGATCCCGTCTATTTGATCGGTATTCGACACATCATCTGGAAGATGGTCGTTAATTTCAGCGTAAGTTAAATACCCTCGCTCTTTACCCAAGACGATTAAGGTTTTTAATCGTGTACGGCGTGTTTCTGCATCGAGTGCAACCACTGCTGGATCTTTTGCAGCCTCAGCAGCAAGCTTTTGCTTTTCTTTTTCTAAGGTTTTCTTTGATTTAGGTCTAGCCATGCAAGTCCTTTAAATTCGAGTCTTTAACTATTGGTATCAATAACAAACTAGTGCAACAAACAAGAATTATGATTAATTTCAGGTAACCGATGATTATACACGATTTTTGTCTTTTTTAACAGCAAAAAACACCGCTAAACCGCTCAATTAAGGCATCATTAATATGCACTACGGCGCGTTTTATTTAACGCCTAGTTTTTTAAGCATCTCTTTCTCTTCAATCGTTAACGCACTAAACGATTTTTCTTTAATTGCATTCAGTAATTGCGTCCCTCTTATTTGCTGCATACCTTCTGTTAATTGGGTACGAGCGCCTGCTATTTCAAGTGCAAAATCTAAATTCTCTTCAAGCTGATGCAATTCTCTCTGAAACTGCATCATCAAGACTTCATCCAAGCCTTTCACCGCATGCAATAATGCCGAAGGGTTAAAGGTGGAATTCGCTAAACAGGCTTGTAACACACTGCGCAGAAAAGCATCCTCTTCACTTTCACCTTCAAGCAAAATAAGATCCTCTTCCTCCACAAGGCTTGGGCGAGCTAAAGCCAACAAGATGAATTGTTTCTTTATCGATAAAGGAGATTTTGATCGCCTTTTCACTGCTTTTTTTGCAGTCACCCCAACCCTAGGCAGTTTCAATAAACTTTGCATCTCTTCATCACTGACTTGCGCAAGCTCAGCAATTTTCTTTCGCATCATTAAAGACAATCTTGGCGCTTTAATTTCTTTCAGAATGGGCTCGGCTTTGTTTAAAAACCTCACCCTATCCTCTTGCGAGTTAAGCGCGTTATCTTCGCTCAAGTGCTTCACAATATATTGTGAAAGCGGCGTAGCCTTTTTCAGTTCAGCCTCAAATTGATCTTTGCCGAATTCACGCACATATGAATCAGGGTCATGTCCCGTTGGCAAAAACATAAACTTCAGCTCCAAGCTATCTGTTAATGCTGGCAATGCATTCATGGCAGCGCGCCATGCTGCTGTACGGCCGGCATTGTCGCCATCAAAACTAAACACCACTTCATCGGTTTGTCTTATCAGCTTAGTGATATGAACAGGCGTTGTCGCCGTGCCCAGTGCGGCAACTGCATAAGCAATCCCATACTGAGCCAGCGCCACCACATCCATATAACCCTCAACCACCAACACACGGCCTGCATCTCTAATCGCGCGATGCGCGATAAACAATCCATATAATTCATGGCCTTTTTGAAACAGAGGCGTTTCAGGAGAGTTGTAATATTTTGGCGTATTTTCGGGGTTGATGACACGACCACCAAAGCCAATCACTTCGCCTTTTTGATTATGAATCGGGAACATAATCCGATCACGAAAGCGGTCGTAACGTTTGCCTTGCTCATTCTCAACCACTAACCCAGCAGTCTCGAGCACTTCATTATCGTAATTAGAAAAAACAGCTTGCAAGCCTTGCCAGCCAGCTGGCGCATAACCGACTTGGAATTTAGCCGCAATCACACCACTTAATCCACGGCCTTTTAAATAATCAATCGCGCGTGGTGATTTTTTTAGCTCAGCTTTGTAATATTGGGTGGCTTTCTGCAGCACCTCTTGCAGACCTAGCTTAATGATTTTATTTTTTTCCTCGCTTTCACGTGCGGCAGGAGTTTGCTCTTCATGTGGCACAACCATGCCCACTTGCTTAGCTAAATCATGAATCGATTCAACAAAACTTAAGCCGTTGTATTCCATCAAAAAACTAATGGCGGTGCCATGAGCGCCACAACCAAAACAATGGTAAAACTGTTTGGTTGGACTCACGGTAAAGCTAGGGGATTTTTCGTTATGAAATGGGCAACAAGCTGAATAATTAGCACCTGCCTTTTTCAGCGGAACACTTTTATCCACCACGTCGACGACGTCAACGCGATTCAGTAACTCTTGGATAAACTGTTCAGGGATCATGGTTTTTAATCAATCATTATATAAAATGTCAGTATTAAGATGATATCTTTTTCTAATAATAGCACCGACAAAAAAAGGAGCATATAGCTCCTTTTTTATTGACAATTAACAACTAAGCTAATCGCGCTTTAATCAATCCTGATATTTTACCCATATCAGCTTTACCAGCAACCAATGGCTTAATCGCCGCCATCACCTTGCCCATGTCTTTCATGCTAGCAGCAGCTGTATCAGCAACCACTTTTTCTAACAAAGCAGCCACCTCTTCTTCTGTTAGCTGCTTAGGTAAGTAAGCTTGTAACACAAGCACTTCTGCTTTCTCTACATCAGCCAAGTCAACTCGCTTAGCAGACTCATACGCCGCAATAGAATCGCGACGTTGCTTTAGCATCTTCTCAATTATACTAATCACATCAATATCGCTGAGTTCGATACGCTCATCAACCTCACGTTGCTTCATTGCTGCTAGCAACAAACGAATCGTGCCAAGGCGCGTGCTTTCCTTCGCACGCATTGCACTCTTCATATCCTCAGATATCTGAGCTTTCAGCGTCATATTAGACAGCCTCTTTAGTTAAAACTAATGAACTAGTAGAATTTTGTCGGTAGCTGTTGGCTACGTAAACGTCGGTACGAGCGTTTAACAGCTGCTGCTGCTTTACGTTTACGTTCCCATGTTGGTTTCTCATAGTACTCACGTGCACGTAAGTCATTAATCAAACCAGTTTTCTCAATAAGACGCTTGAAGCGGCGTAGCGCAACATCAAACGGCTCATTCTCTTTAACGCGAATTGAAGACATTAAATCACCATTCCTTAAAAATTCTTTATAAAAATCAACACTACGTTGATGTAGTGCTGAAAACCGCGTATTCTAACGCGTTAATTCAGTTTAAGCAAATCTTATATGGCATTACTCCTATGTTAGTTTTAGGTCTAGAATCTTCTTGTGACGAAACTGGTGTCGCACTTTATGATACCGAACACGGCTTATTAGCCCATGCATTACACTCTCAAGTCGCCATGCATGCCGACTTTGGTGGTGTTGTACCAGAGCTAGCCTCACGCGATCACATTAGGCGCGCTATTCCACTAACAGAACAGGTATTACAGTCAGCCAATAAAACCTTAGCGGATATTGAAGGCATTGCTTACACACAAGGTCCTGGCTTGTCAGGCGCATTATTGGTTGGCACGAGTATCGCACAATCACTCGCCTTTTCGCTTAATGTACCTAGCATCGGTATTCATCATCTTGAGGGGCACTTACTCGCCCCATTGTTAGAAGAAAACCCCCCTGAGTTTCCATTTGTCGCCTTATTAGTTTCAGGCGGCCATAGCCAGTTAATGCGCGTTGATGGCATTGGGCAATACCAATTACTTGGCGACACTTTAGATGATGCTGCAGGCGAAGCCTTTGATAAAACAGCCAAGCTACTAGGGTTAGGTTATCCCGGCGGGCCGGCATTGGCGAAAATCGCTTTACAAGGCAAAGCTAACTACAAGCTACCTAGACCCATGTTGCACAGCAAAGATTTAAACTTTAGTTTCAGTGGGTTAAAAACAGCCGTGCTAACTTTGGTGAATAGAATCCAACCACTAAACGAACAAATGCAAGCGGATGTGGCTTGGGAGTTTCAAGAAGCCGTAACGGAAATTTTAACCGCTAAGTGCATGACTGCATTACGTGAAACTGGCTTAGACAACCTCATCGTCTCTGGGGGTGTCGGTGCTAATCAACGGTTACGTGAAAGCCTCAATAAAGCAACCAAACGTAAACTGTGCAAAGTAAGCTATCCACGTTTAGAATTTTGTACGGATAATGGCGCCATGATTGCTTTTGCTGGCGCGAAAAGACTAGAAGCGCTTAAGGCTGAGAAACAAGATTACAGCTTTAGCGTGCGCCCTCGTTGGGATTTAGCTGAGTTAATGACACCTTAAGGTCAGTTTATTTCTTACTCTTAAAACCAGCCTCAGTGCCATTCAATAACTTTTGAATATTGCCTCTATGTCGCCAAATGAGCAATCCAGACAACACCAACAGCATTAAAAAGTAATCTTTATATGGCTGTAAGTAATAATATGAGTGGATAGGCACAAAGAGCGCCGCCACAATACTCGCCAATGAAACATAACGACTAAAAGCAAATACAATCAGCCATGTCGTAAACGCCGCCAAAGCTAACCATGGTGAAATGGCCAACATCACTCCTAGTGCTGTCGCAACCCCTTTACCGCCTTTGAATTTAAAATAGATTGGGTATAAATGGCCCAAGAACACGGCAACACCAACCGCGCTCACCACCCACATCAACATGTCCGATTGCAACGCAAACCAGACTAGTAACCAGCCTTTAAACGCATCGCCTATCAACGTCAATAGCGCAGCTGACTTCTTGCCGCTGCGTAACACATTGGTCGCCCCAGGATTGCCACTGCCCACGGTACGCGGGTCAGCCAAGCCGAAACACTTGCTAATTAAAATACCAAATGAAACAGAACCTAATAAATAAGCGCCCACTATCCAAAGCACTGGCACCAAGGCAATGGGGACAAAACCTAATTCATTCATAAACTTCTCTTCCTAAAAATGAGCATTAGTGTGTAGCTATTAGTCTTTACCTAAGATATACACTAAAATCTAAGTATTACATTTTAAACCATCGCCAAACCTTAGGCACCACATTTTATGGACATCATCTTTTTAGAACAAGTCAGCGTACAAACCAAACTCGGCGTACCCGACTGGGAGCGATTGACACCGCAAACCATTATTTTGGACATTGAAATCGGCTGCGACCTCAGCAAGCCCTGCCAAAGTGATGCCATCGAAGATACTGTCGACTATGGCACGGTGGTGAGTCACATTAGAGAAGCGCTTTATGAGAATAGCTTTAAACTGGTTGAAGCCTTAGCTGAGCATGTTTCCCAATTGATACTGAAAGAATTTAAAGCTGAAAGTGTGAAGATAAAGGTGGCTAAGCTTGGGATACTGCCGGGGCTGAAAGCACTCGGTGTTACCATCGAAAGACATAAGCAGTGATTATTATTTACCATGCCGCCAACTCCCTAGACGGTAATATGATTAAAGGCCTACTAGCGCAATACGATATTCAATCCTTCATTCAAGGTGAGTATTTGCAAGGTGGTGCAGGTGAATTACCAACAGCCGACTTAGTAACCGTTAGTGTGGTTAATAGTCATGAAACAGAAGCTAAGAAAATTATTGCTGAATGGCAGTCTGCTTCTATTGTCGAGGAGGAAGAAAATACTATCCCCTTGGGTGGTGGGCTGAATGTAGCTTCTTAAGCCGCTCTCTTGCGACATGGGTATAAATCTGCGTCGTGGAAATATCCGAATGCCCTAGCAACATCTGAACGACTCTTAAATCTGCACCATGATTCAACAAATGCGTGGCAAAGGCATGTCGCAACACGTGAGGCGACATCGGCTTATCAATGCCTGCTAATAACGCATAGCGTTTGATTAGATACCAAAATGCTTGTCGCGTCATCCTACCACCGCGATTGGTAACGAATAAAACATCACTCATTTTTTTTTGCAAAATACCTGAACGTGCGAATTGTATATAGCGCACAATCCAATCAGCTGCTTCTTCACCAATTGGTACCAAGCGTGTTTTATTGCCTTTTCCCGTCACGCGGACGACGCCATCTTGCGTACTCACTTCACTTACTTTGATGCCTACCAACTCAGACACACGCAAACCGCTGGCATAAAGCAACTCTAACATCGCTCGATCACGCATACCGATGGGTTTATTAAAATCAGGCGCATCGAGTAAATCTTCCACTTCTTGTTCATTTAAACTTTTCGGTAAGCTACGTGGTATTTTAGGTGATTCAATCTGCAAGCTTGGATCTTCAGAGATAATGTTTTCACGTAGGCAATAACGGTAAAAGCGACGGATACTGGCAATCAAGCGACCGATGCTACGAGGTTTTTGTTGTGGAAATTTAACGGCCAAATATTGCTGAATATGCATTTGATTGGCATTGATTAATACTGTTTTCTTAGTGATTAACCACTGTTGAAATTGGCTTAAGTCAGCGCGGTAACTTTCTAGCGTATTTTTAGCCAAGCCATCCTCCAACCAAAGGTGGTCAATAAAAGCATCTAACTGCTTACTAGTTTCTGCCTTAGCTTCAACCATTAGACAACCATAGCCATTAGATCGTCACACTTTCATGTTGCAGTAACCACGTTTTAATCTTTTTGCCATTCGGGTTGCCGCACATAAAGCCACCTAAGCTACTTTTAGCGACCACACGGTGACAAGGGACAATAATAGGCTGATGGTTAGCACCACATACGTTAGCGACGGCACGCGCCCCTGAATCGATTTGAATGGCTATTTGTTGATAAGTACGCACTTGTCCAGCAGGAATAGCGCTAATGACATTCCAGACACGCTCTTGAAAGGGTGTCCCTTTAGCCAGCGGCAACTTAATCTGATGATTAGCATCGGTAAAATAATATGCTTCGTCATGAGCCGTTTGTTTAACAAGCGGGTTATTTATGGATGTAGACTCATACTCACCAAATAGTAGTTCAGTCGCAATCCGTTCTCTACTGACCGATATGCCAACTGCGCCAAAAGGTGTATTCACCACGGCATCAAACTGTAAAGGACGTTTGCTGTTATTCATACACTTATTAGACTTGAAATGATAGGGCAAGGCAAATAAAAAAGCCCCAAAGCAAATCGCTTTGAGACTTCTAATATTACTGAGCAATTAATAAACTAATTATTTTGCATTTGCTCTTAATACCAACTTCTCTTTAATACGTGCAGAACGACCTGAACGCTCACGCAAGTAGTAAAGTTTCGCACGTCGAACGTCACCACGGCGTTTAACTTCGATGCTTGAAATCAAAGGTGAGTACAGTTGGAATGTACGCTCAACGCCTTCACCTGAAGAGATTTTACGTACGATGAATGATGAGTTAAGACCACGGTTACGGCGTGAAATAACAACACCTTCGAAAGCCTGCACACGTTTACGTGTACCCTCAACAACATTTACACCAACAACGACTGTGTCGCCTGGTGAAAAAGTAGGAATATCTTTGCCTAAACGCACAATTTCTTCCTCTTCTAACATTTTAATAATATCTGCCACTTTGTGCTCCTTTTAGTTATGAAGATGCTTGTTCCTGCTCTATTTCCTTGAGCAGCCGAGCTTCCTCTTTCGTCAACGGCCTTGCGGCCAATAAATCTGGGCGTTTCGCCCTTGTTAGCGCCAGCGATTGTTTTAATCGCCATTGCCTAATCTTTTCATGGTTACCTGAAATTAATACCTCAGGAACCTGTTGTTCTTTGTACACTTCAGGTCGTGTGTAATGCTGGCAATCCAGCAAACCATTTACAAACGAATCCTGCTCTGCTGATGCTTTATCACCTAATACACCCGGTAATAATCTAACCACTGCATCTAGCAACACCATGGCGGGTAACTCACCACCACTTAATACATAATCACCAATCGATATTTCTTCATCCACATGTGCATCAAGCAAACGCTGATCCACACCTTCGTAACGACTGGTTAATAACACCAAGCCTTCTTGCTGGCTGAGCTCTACTACTTTTTCATGCGTCAAGGCCACACCACTTGGTGATAAGTGAATCACTTTCGACTTAACGCCTTGTTCACTTTGCTTCTTTTTAACAGCATCTATGGTTTTTTCTAACGGTTCCGCTAGCATTACCATGCCGGGGCCACCTCCATAGGGTCTATCATCAACTGTATTATGATTATCAGTGGTAAACGCCCGTGGGTTCCAACACTGAAAATCAACTAACTTTTTATCAAATGCACGGGCTGTTACGCCATGTGCGCTAATCGCCTCAAACGTTTCTGGAAAAAGGGTAATGACATCAACAATCATTGTTTTAACCTACCAACTTATTCAGTTAGTAATCTTCATCCCAATTAACCAACATTGCTTGCTGCTCAACATTCACTTCAATGACGGTTTGTTTTGTAAAGGGGATCAAACGTTCTGCTTGACCCTCTGTTTCACTCTTAACAACAATCACATCATTTGCGCCAGTCTCAAATACATCAGCAATTTTGCCAAAATGAACATCCTGTTGATTCTTGACCGCTAGCCCAATCAAATCAGACCAGTAAACTTCTCTGTCATCATCAAGTGCTGGCAGCTCACTTCTTAGCACGGCAATTTGTGAGCCCTTGCAAGCAAAAGCCGCATCTCGATCATTAATTCCTTCTAGCTTTACCACCAGTACATCATTATGTACTTTGCCAGATTTCAGCTTAACTTTCCGAAAGTTGCCTTCCTTACCAATTTTCCAAGTTTTATAACTTAACAAATTGTCGATTACTTCCGTATTCGGGACTACCTTTACCCAGCCTTGAACGCCGTAAGGGGCGACGATGCGCCCCATTACAACTAATGCATCTTCCGTTTCCATTGAAACGGGTTAAACCTTACTCAGCTTTAGATTCTTCTGTTGCTTCAGCAGTAGCTTCTTCAGCTGGTGCCTCTTCAACAGCGGGAACTGCTTCGGCAGCTTCTTTATCTGCTGTAGCTTTAGCATCGGCTTCAGCGGCATCAGCTACTGCTTTAGCTTTAGCTGCTTCAGCAGCAGCTACTTTAGCTTTAGCTGCTTCAGCTTTAACTTCGTCTTTTGCTTTAGCTTTAGCCATACCTTCAGGACCTGTTGCATGCAATTTAACTAGACGCTTAACAGTGTCTGATGGCTGAGCACCAACACCTGTCCAGTAATCAACACGCGCTTGATCAACACGCAATGCTTCAGCTTGACCACTCGCAGATGGGTTATAAAAACCAACGCGCTCGATAAAGCGACCATCACGGCGATTGCGAGAATCAGCCACAACTAAATTGAAAAATGGGGTCTTTTTAGATCCACCACGTGATAAACGAATAACAACCATAAATATTCTCTTAGTTAAATTAATTTTCTGCAGAAAGGCGCGGAGTATACGTCATTTAAAACAAGATGGCAAAGAATAATTATCAGCCCGTCTCTATTAAAATACCTGTTAAAGCAAGTGCAAACGTGCTCAAGGGAAATTTATTAGCTTCTATATGCAGTAGGGTCTGCAATCTCAGCCTTCTTAAAGCCTTCTTTTCTTAAGCGGCAAGAATCACACACACCACACGCACGACCTAAATCATCGGCTTGGTAGCAAGATACTGTTTCGCCATAATTCACACTTAACTCAGTGCCTTTAGCAATAATTTCAGCCTTCGTCATGTCAATCAAAGGCGCATGCACCGTGATGGTTTGACCTTCTACTGCACTTTTAGTCGCTAAATTAGCCATTGCTTGAAAAGCTTTGACATACTCACCACGGCAATCAGGATAACCTGAATAATCCAGCGCATTCACACCAATAAAAATATCCTGCGCCCCTAACACCTCGGCCCAGGCTAAGCTTAACGACAACATAATAGTGTTGCGCGCTGGCACATAAGTCACAGGAATGCCTTCAGACTCACTTTCAGGTACGTCAATATTAGTATCGGTCAGCGCTGAACCACCAAATAAGCTCAAATCTAATTGTAATGTTTTATGTGCTTTTGCGCTCAAATGTAATGCGACATTTTTTGCAGCTTGCAACTCGGCAATACTGCGCTGATGATAATTTAAGCTTAAGCAATAACAATCAAAGCTCTTCGCTTTTGCGATAGCTAAGCAAGTAGCGGAATCAAGCCCACCGGAAAGAAGTACAACTGCATTTTTTTTCATGATGATAATTTAAAGTCTACAATTAAGCCCACAATCAAATCCTTAGCCCCTATACCCCAGGCTTTTCACCCCATAACACTTTATGCATTTGTATTTGCATACGCACTGGAAGCTGGTCTTCTAGCACCCAGTTAGCTAAATCATTTGGATTTAATTCATGAAAGCTTGGTGAAAACAAAATTGGGCATTTCCTGACCAAGCTTAACTCAGTCATCTTTTGTTTTGCCCAGTCATAATCACTGCGGCCACAAAGTACAAACTTAATTTCATCTGCTTGCTTCAGGTGTTTAATATTACTCCAAAGCATATTCTTCTCTTCATTGGAGCCTGGTGTTTTAATATCGAGTATCACTGAAACCCTGTCATCAACAGATGCAATATCCATAGCACCACCCGTTTCTAACGAAACATTAAAGCCTTGATTACATAAGGTTTTGAGCAATGCATGGCACTCTTTTTGTGCCAACGGCTCTCCACCTGTCACCGTCACATATGGCGTTCCAAATACTCTCACTTGCCCTACAATAGCGGCTACTTCTAGGTTGCTACCGCCAGAAAAAGCATACTCCGTATCACAGTAAGTGCAGCGCATTGGGCAGCCTGTTAAGCGAACAAAAGCGGTAGGCAGCCCAATCCGAGAGCTTTCGCCTTGAAGTGAGTGAAAAATTTCGTAAATTTTCAATGCCATACTGGTAACACCATGCAATAAATTCGTGAATAACATTTCTCGAGCAACACCCAAGAATAAAAAAAAGCCAACAAAGTAAGTCGGCGTCATTTCAATACAAAACAGCTAGGAGCCTGAATTATTTAATTGATTCTAGTACCTTCAAACGTTTTTCAGCATTCGGAATTACTGCAGCACTAGGATACTTAGCAATCAAACTACGTAACATTTTCTTCGCACTGCTGACCTGCCCTAATTGTATTTGGCTATTCGCAATACTGTACATGGCATTGGATGCTTTTGCACTACTAGGGTAGATAGCCAGTAATTTTTTCTGGCTAGCAATCGAAGACTTGTAATTTTTTAACGCAAATTGCGAATAACCTAAACCATAAATAGCATCAGGCATGTATTTACTATTTGGATAGGTTGCTATAAAAGTATTATAAGCATCAAAAGCGGCTTTATGGTCCGACTTTTGACTAAAACCATAAGCTGTTTTATATGCTTTATAAGCATCAACTACATCGGTATCCGCTCCGCCGCCCTCACTAGGTGGCGCTAATACACCCACACTATCACCACTTAAGCTCGACTCAATCTTCCGAATACGCCTATCTGTATCTGCATACAAGTCTCTTTGCCGTTTATCAGCTGTTGCTAACGCATGATTAACAACTTCCAACTCACCTCTCAGCTCAGAAATCTCCTGCTTGAGCAGTTCAATTTCATTTTGCATATTCAGCAATTGATCTACCATACGCTTACTTAACCCTTCAATTTCAGCGGATTGCAGCTCATGATTTGCTAGCGAATTCGTTTCAACATCTAAGATTTTTTTTCGCGCCTCTTTGTCGTCAAAAAGGGCAGCTTGCGAATTCAATGCAAATATATATGCACCGATCGCAAGACTTGCTTGCAGTTTATTCATACATTAACTCTTATTCGTTTGGGTAAACAATTTCCACACGACGATCTTGCTGATAGCAACTATCCTCACTGCAGCTAGGGCTTGCATTCTCTTCGCCATAACTAACTGTTTCAATTTGGCTATCTGACACACCAAGCACATTAAGTGCTTTTTTCACTGAAACTGAACGACGTTGACCTAAAGACAAGTTGTATTCACGTGTACCACGCTCATCCGCATTACCTTGTAACATAACTTTTGCATCACTATGTGCTTGCAAGTATTTAGCATGTGCACTAATGTTTGGTCGGAACTCAACACGGATTGCATCACTATTGTAGTCAAAGTGAATATTACGCTTTGATAGGATGCTATTCGGGTCATTAAGCTCATTCATAGCACTGCTTGCTGAACCATCAATCACAGCCCCCTTAACATCAGAGCTTTCACCTGTTGTAGTATCTTTCATTGGTGTGCTTGAACAAGCAGCTACTAACATTGAAATGGTAGCGACCATTAGCAATTTTGAGTGAAGTTTTGTTGAATTTTTCATACATTTCTCCTTTTCCCTGAGAGTTATTTACTTACATTATTTTGCGATACCGCACAAATTAAAATCTATTTAAGCATTGGCCCCCACGCTGACTCACGAACATCCCCACGCGCCTCACTTAAGCTCTGACGTACTTTACCATCAATTGATACAGATGCCAAAGAACCGCGTGATCCTTTTTTAGTTGCATACAACACAACACGTCCATTTGGTGAAAAACTAGGTGACTCATCTTGACTACCTGTGCTTAACAACTGCACTTGTCCATTCGTTAAGTCTTGAACCGCCACTTTGTAGCGACCGCTATCATTTCGAATGTATGTCAGCATTTTTCCATCTGCTGAGAAACGTGGGCTCACGTTATAAGCACCTTCAAATGTCACCCGACCAATATCGCCACCGCCATTTGCACTTGTTTTATAGATTTGTGGCCTACCGCCTCGGTCAGAGGTGAAATAAATCCAATTGCCATCTGGCGAAAATGCAGGCTCAGTATCAATCCCTCGACTTCTTGTAATCCGCTTCAAGCCACCGCCCGTCGCATTGATGGTATAAATTTGTGAGTTCGCACCATAAGTCAACACAATGGCTAATTTTTTCCCATCTGGCGACCAAGAAGGCGCACTATTGTTACCTTTGTAATTGGCCACAATCTTTCGGGAGCCTGTTTTAAGCGTATGCACAAAAACAATAGGCTTTCTCTTTTCAAAGGAAACGTAAGCCATTTTCGAACCATCTGGCGACCATGATGGAGAAATGACGGGCTCGTTTGAATTGACCAGCGCTTGTGGGTTGTAGCCATCTGAGTCGGCAACATAGAGGTAATGCCTTGTCCCTAATTTTTTGACATAAGCAATCCGACTTGCAAACGCACCAGGATGCCCTGTTAGCTTTTCATAAATCACGTCAGCAATTTTATGTGCAGTCAAGCGCACATACTTTGCTTTGAACTGAAAGTTCATATCAACCAATGGTTGTTGTTTAAACACATCAACCAACTGGAATGAAGCATTGAACTTCCCACCAGGTAAAGGTGTTACATTGCCAACAACGACTGCCTGCGCCTGCAAAGCAGCCCATTCTGCATACTTAATATCTGATGCATTTGTTGGTAAGTTTGCCATGCCCTGCGTGTTAAGCGATCTAAACAAACCGCTACGGTACAAATCGTCACTGATGATTTTCGCCATTTCGTGTTTAACAATTTTATTGTTTCCAAATGGAACGACGGCAATTGGCGTTTGCTGTGCGCCGCCACCCGTAATTTCAATATCTAAAGCGGCGTTTGCTGTCATTGAAAAAAATCCAACAACAAGAATAATCACTAATTTAAAAGTTTGCATATGTATTAAGTATCTGTATAAAAATGAGATGGACGTTATCTAACTACCACTAATTTCACTTCAATATCGCACTGTCATTGTAATGAGTAATGATGCTAGTTTTCAAGCTTTAAATGACAATAATGCATGTACTACTCATTTGGTTTAAATGTTAAGTTTAAATTTCTAAATTCTGATAAAGCATCGGGGTCAGTTGGCAACGGAAATGGCTCTGATGCAATCAACGCACGTTCAACTGCGTCATCACAAGTAGCATTCCCACTAGACTTGCTCAATACTGGGCTACTCCCAAAGTCGCCAGTTGGTAGTAAATTCACCTTAAACACCAACTCTGGATTCCCATTCGTACAAAACCCTCTATTCACATTACCATGTACTTTAGCGATGATTTTAGCCACATACTCATTCACCACACCTTGATTCACAGCGGGCGCAGGTATTGTGTCTTCATTACCAATTTCAGCTTGTAATTTTTTAAGTGCTATTTTAGTTGGGTCAATATCATCTAGCAGCTCTTTTTGCAATACTGCCAATTGCTTTTTACGCGCAGCTTCTGCCTTTTTCTTTCCTTCTTTCTCTTTTTCCTTTTTCTCAGCTTCTGCTTTTTTCTTGTTCTCTAACTCTATATCCACTTTAGGTGTTTCTGGCTCAGGCTCCGCCACTTCTGGCTTGGGTTCTGGCTTGGGTTCTGGCTTGGGTTCTGGCTTGGGTTCTGGCTTGGGTTCTGGCTTAGGTTCTGGCTTAGGTTCTGGCTTAGGTTCTGGCTTAGGTTCTGGCTTAGGTTCTGGCTTAGGTTCTGGCTTAGGTTCCGGCTTAGGTTCCGGCTTAGGTTCTGGCGCTTTCGGTTTAGGCTTTGCGATCTGTTTTTTTGATGCCGGTTTAGCGGTTGGCAACGTATCCCACAGCTCAACCTCATTCACACTCACAATGGTGTGTGTCGCTTTCCAATTGAATGAAAACAATAAAGCACCCAGTAACAATACATGTACTGCGACTGCTAGAAAGCCAGCTTTCCATGCGGTTGAAGTTTCGTGCGTTCTAAACATAAATTAAGGAGCTGGTGTAAACAGCAAGCCTACTTTTTTCACTTGGGCTTGTTTCAACAAATCCATGATAGCGACCACTTTTCCATACTCAGTTTTTTCATCCGCAGCCACGACAACTGCACGCGGCGTTTCTTCAATCTGTTGTTTTACTTCGGCCAACAGCTGATCCCTAGGCAATATATTGCCCTCAATCTCAGCTTCTCCATTTTTTTTAACCGTCACAACTAAGGGTGCCGCAGTTGGTCTCAACGCTTGTCCGACAGAAGGTAAGTCGACAACCCCTGGGTTTGTCATCGGCGCTGTTACCATAAATATAACTAACAACACTAATGTCACATCGATATATGGAACGACATTGATTTGATTCATCATGCGACGTTTACGTGTTCTTGCCATTTTTTATCCTTTTAGCGAGTGGTGTTTAACGAACAATTAAACGCGACGTTGCAAAATATTGGTGAATTCATCCATAAAGCTCTCATAACGCACAGCCAGTCTATCGACACTCGCTGCATAACGGTTATAAGCAATCACAGCAGGAATCGCAGCAAACAAACCAATCGCGGTTGCAATCAACGCCTCAGCAATACCAGGCGCCACTTGGCTTAATGTTGCCTGCGCAACATTGGATAAGCCTCGAAATGAATTCATGATGCCCCATACTGTACCAAATAAACCAATATATGGACTGACCGAAGCAACAGAGGCAAGGAATGGCAGGTGTGCATCCAAGTTATCCAACTCACGGTTAAATGTTGCCTGCATTGCACGACGCGCGCCTGCTACAATATTACTAGCATCTTGATCGCCATCATTTTGATGCTTGATAAATTCATCATAGCCCGCTTCAAATATACTCGCCATGCCTTGCAATTTCCCTCGGCGTTTATTAGATGTCACAGAGTTATATAGTTGATCCAAATCACCACCTAACCAAAATGCAGATTCAAATTCCTCTGCATTACTTTGCGCATCTTTAATGGTGAATAACTTTAGAAAAATATACCACCACGACAACAGTGAAGTGATTAACAAAATAATCATCACCACCTGCACTGGCAAACTAGCACCAGTCACCAAGGTAATTAATGACATGTCATTTACTACGTTCATATAGACTCCATCTTGCGTTTTATTTGGGTTGGTATACCCGTTGGTTTAAAAGTCACTGCATTTACACAAACTATTTTAACTTGTGCTTGGGTTGCTAAGGCACCCTGTCTTATAATTTTTTGGGTACAAACAAAGCTACTCCGCCTCAACTCCATCAACTGTGTATCGACTGACAGTATGTCATCAAATTTTGCTGATTTTTTAAAAAGCACCTGCATACTGTGTACAACAAACAGAATATTTTCTGAGTCTCTTAATGCCTCTTGCTCAAAACCTAAAGAACGCAACCACTCAGTCCTCGCACGTTCCATAAAGTTCAAATATTGACTGTGATAGACCACACCACCTGCATCAGTATCCTCGTAATAGACGCGTACAGGCCATTGAAAAATAGGCAAAGCTGGCTGATTAATCATGCGGGGATTTAGCATAAAGGTCGTCAATTCAACTTCAAGTACCGACGGTTAACATTAAGTCTGCTGCCACAGTTCACCACTCGCCAAATGACTTGGCACAGCAAGACCAAAGTGTTGATAGGCTTGGCTTGTGGCTACGCGGCCGCGAGGGGTCCGCATCAAGTAGCCTTGTTGAATCAGATAAGGCTCCAACACATCTTCAATTGTGTCCCGCTCTTCACCAATCGCAGCAGCTAGATTATCCAAACCAACAGGTCCACCACCGAATTTTTCTAATACCGCTTGCAATAGCTTTCTATCCATCACATCAAAACCAAGCTTATCCACGTCTAACATTTGTAACGCAGCATCGGCAATCTCAGCACTCACTACACCATTTGACTTTACTTGTGCATAATCTCGCACACGTCTAAGTAGTCGGTTAGCAATGCGTGGTGTACCGCGTGACCTTTTAGCAATTTCTACCGGGCCAGTATCGGTCATTTTCAATTCCAACAATCCAGCGCTACGTGAAACAATGCGACTCAGCTCTTCTACCGTGTAAAACTCTAAACGCGACACAATACCAAAACGATCGCGTAATGGATTCGTCAGCATACCCGCTCTTGTCGTCGCACCAACCAAAGTAAAAGGCTCCAAATCTAAGCGAACAGATCGCGCTGCAGGGCCTTCGCCAATCATAATATCAAGCCGATAATCCTCCATTGCCGGGTATAAAATTTCTTCGACCACTGGTGATAAACGGTGAATTTCATCAATAAATAAAATGTCATTCGCTTCTAGATTAGTTAGCAAAGCGGCTAGATCACCTGCGCGTTCCAATACAGGACCAGAAGTTTGACGTAGATTAACGCCCATCTCACGTGCAATAATATGCGCCAATGTGGTCTTACCCAAACCTGGCGGTCCGAAGAGCAACACATGGTCTAAGGCCTCACTTCTCCCACGCGCAGCATTGATGAAAATTTCTAACTGCTCTCTGGCTTTTTCTTGCCCAATGTACTCATCTAATACTTTAGGTCGTAGCGCACGCTCAACGACTTCCTCTTGCGTATTCTCGGTAGCTGGCGCGATTAAACGATCGGTTTCAATCATTGGATTTTATCTATAACGTTTGATTTAATGGCAAAGGCTTGTTTAATGACTTGGTTTTGCATTTATTTTGCCAGCGCTTTGAGTGCTTGTTTAATGCCTTCTGAAACTGAAATATCTTTATCCAGCAACTTAACTGAAGCCGCCGCTTCACGCTCGTTATAGCCCAACGCCAGTAAAGCATTCAATACATCTTGCGTGGCTGATTTAGCGTGTCCCGCAATACTGTTTAAACCGGTCGCCTCAAACTTATCTTTCAACTCAAGCAATAAACGCTCAGCTGTTTTCTTACCAACACCAGGAATGCGAGTTAACAAAGCGACTTCTTGGCTACCAATGGCTTCGACCAATTCATCAATAGAGACGCCACTTAAAATAGACAGCGCTGACTTAGCGCCAATGCCATTGACTTTAAGCAACTGTCGAAACGTGCTTTTTTCTTGTACTGAGCCAAATCCGTAAAGGAGTTGTGCGTCTTCACGTACCACCATATGGGTGAGCAGCGTCACTTGTGTACCGACATCAGGTAAATTATAGAAAGTACTCATCGGCACTTCAACTTCATAACCTACACCAACACAGTCCACCAGAATCAACGGCGGGGCTTTTTCTATTAATAAACCATTCAGTCGAGCAATCATGTTTATCCCATCTCTTTATTCTAGCCAATTAATCGGCCATTCTTAACGCGAAAACCCTTGGTTGCTAACTGCCCTAAACCTTGCCCACCATGCACATGACAAATCGCACAAGCCAGTGCATCAGCAGGATCTTCATTAGGCGTCGCAGGCAACGCCAGCAATCGCTTCACCATTTCTTGCACTTGCTCTTTTTTAGCGTGCCCATTACCAACGACTGCCTGCTTCACTTGTAAAGCCGTATACTCCGCCACTTCCAAATCACGCATCACTGCCGCACTAATAGCCGCACCACGCGCTTGACCTAACAATAGCGTTGACTGCGGATTCACATTCACGAAAACTTTCTCAATCGCAACCTGTGTCGGCTGATAGGTCTCAATCACCTCAAACAAGCCTTCTAAAATAATCTTTAGCCTAGCTGGCAGATCTTCTCTATCTGCCTTTTTACCGCTCGCCGTTTTAATCGTCCCACTGGCAATATATTGAAGTTTTTCACCGACTTTTTCAATCACACCAAAGCCTGTGAAACGCAGCCCTGGATCGATACCGAGAATTCTTACATTACCCACTAGTGATTAATCGCCAACAAGTATTACTCTTCAATAACCGCAGAAGTATAGACATCTTGCACATCATCAAGATCTTCCAAGATGCCGAGAATTTTTTGCATCTTGACGCCATCATCACCCGTCAACACCACTTCATTTTGTGGCTTCATGGTCACTTCAGCAACGACGGCCGCATGTCCCGCCGCTTCCAACGCTTCTTTAACTGCTAAAAAGCCTGCTGGCGGTGTAATCACTTCAATACTGCCATCTTCGTCGGTCACAATATCATCAGCACCAGCCTCTAAAGCCACTCCCATAATCGCTTCTTCATCTGCACCGGGCTCAAAAACCAATTGACCACAATGATCAAACATAAAGGCCACTGAGCCATCCGTACCAAGATTGCCACCATTTTTGGTTAATGTAAACCGCACATCAGAAACAGAACGCTGTTTATTATCCGTCATGCAATCAATAATAATGGCTGCACCATTAATGCCATAACCTTCGTAGCGAATTTCCTCATAGTTAACGCCTTCCAACTCACCCGTACCCTTTTTAATGCCACGCGTAATGTTATCTAAAGGCATGTTCTCATCTTTAGCCGCAATCACCGCAGCACGTAAGCGCGGATTCATCGAAGCATCACCACCGCCCAAACGCGCAGCAACAGTAATCTCCTTAATTAGCTTGGTAAAAATCTTACCGCGTTTTGCATCCTGACGTCCTTTGCGATGCTGAATATTCGCCCATTTACTATGCCCAGCCATATTCCCTAACCTTAACAAACATTCGAAAACTAAATTCTACCATGCTGTTAATACTGTTTCGCTAATCTTGCACAATGCATGCTGTAATAAAGCGAATTTGCACCACCACAGCATCTTAATTATTTGCAGATAGTCTTTTAAGGTGTATATTTTCACTTCAAGTGTTTGGGAGAGATGGCATGAAAACATTGCAACAAATATTAAAAGAAAAACAACATCAAGATATCATTAGTATTGCACCAGAAAATACCGTTTATGACGCGCTGAAACTTATGGCGGAAAAACATATTGGTGCATTAGCTGTAATTAAATCAGACAAATTAGTCGGTATTTTTTCTGAGCGTGATTATGCAAGAGATGTTTCCTTAAAAGGAAAAGCAGCCGAAACAACCCTCATTAAAGAAATCATGACAACCAATTTGATTTCTTGCCAAACAACTGATTTGGTTGATAACGCAATGAATACCATGTCGGACAAACGCATTCGTCATATGCCAGTGATGGAAGATGGCAACATGATTGGCATGCTATCAATTGGTGACTTAGTCAAAGCGACGATTGAATATCAAGCAGAGTTAATTGAACAACTAGAGAGCTATATTCGCAGTTAAGTCATTTCAAATTCAAATCATTATGTAAAACTGCATAAATCCTTAATGATAACACCATGAATCATTAGCCTCGGCTCATGATTTTAGTCACCCTGTAGTCATGAATGCAATCTATGCCTAACTATACTGTTTTAGCATAATGCTTCTACGGCATGACAACATGCTGTTTACTTAACACTAAGGATAAATATCATGTGGACAACACCAGCGGCATCAGAAATGCGTTTTGGCTTCGAAGTAACGATGTATGTCATGAATAAATAAGCTTTTGCTTAATGTTTAAAAAAGGGCGCAACATGCGCCCTTTTTTTGTTGTCCCCATCAAGCTAATGATTAGCCTAAATATTTAGCGACCATCGTATTCTGTAAGCTCTGTGCTTGAACGGGTGCACGCACATAATTGCCGTTGCCTTTCGCTTCCTGTATTGGCTCGCCTTTTTTTATTCAGCATCGTTTCCACCACTACATCTTGATTGCCTGACGGATGAATAATTTGCAACTAATCACCTACACCAAATTTATTACGTGACTAGATATAAGTCAAACCTTTTTCGGCATCAAAAGCGACAACGTCACCACCATAGATACTACGGTTACACTTTGAGTAGCCTTACTTATGGTTCTGATGTTCCGCTGTATGGTGCAGCTGATAAAAACCATCGGTATAGCCATGGTTTGCCAAGTTTTCCAATTCGCCCAGTAGCCTACAATCAAATAGCCTCCCTGCAGCAGCATTATTAATAGCTTGGCGGTAATTTTGACTGGTACGCGCGACGTAATAACGCGACTTCGTACGCCCTTCAATTTTAAGTGAATCCACACCAGCTTCGATGAGCTTCTATACATGTTCAATCGACCGTAAATCCTTACTATTCATAATATAACTACCGTGCTCATCCTCCATCATCGGCAACGACTCTCCCGGACGACCTTTTTCTTCAATCAAAAAGGTTTTATCGGCTTCAGGGTGTTTGAGCAAACTACCCCATGCAGATAAATTCGATTGCTCCTCTTCCGCTTGAAAATTAAAATCTTTTAATCGCGCACGCCAGCTGCATCGTCTTTGGCATCATGCCCTTTGTCATCCCAACGACAACTGTTAATACAAGAGCCTTGGTTCGGGTCACGTGAATTAGAGTAACCTGATAGTAAACAACGGCCAGAGTAAGCGATACACAACGCGCCATGAATGAAAACTTCCAGCTCCATCTCTGGGCATTCTTGTCGAATTTCTTTAATCTCATCAATGGATAATTCACGAGACAAAATGACACGGGTCAAACCCATCTTGTGCCAAAATTTGACTGAAGAAAAATTGATTGCATTAGCTTGTACTGAAAGATGCACTGGCATTTCTGGCCAATTCTCACGCACCATCATAATCAAACCAGGGTCAGACATAATCAGCGCATCTGGCTGCATAGCAATCACTGGCTCCATATCACGCATATAGGTTTTTACTTTAGCGTTATGTGGCGAGATATTACTGGCAACAAAAAACTTCTTACCGTGCGCATATGCCTCACTGATACCAATGGCTAAATTCGCCATCGAAAAATCATTTTCACGTACCTGTAAGCTATAACGCGGCTGACCTGCATACAACCGCATCGGCTCCGCAATTAAACGCGGTCTGCATACGATCCAAATCGCCGGCTGGAGCTAATAATTCAAGGGGTTTCACACTTTCTTTCTCTAACTTTCAAATATCCATCAATTTAAACAGCTAAGCTAAGCTAAGCTAAGCAAAGCAAAGTGCAGCTTTAAACAATTAACTAAGCATATTCGTAGTATGTGAGGCTTATTTTTAAAAGCTGTAATGTTGAACCAAAGTTCTTTTTATAGCCTTTCATTCCTATTCCCCTAGTTATTATATTGTTATATTAGCACTCAATATAAGCCCACTACAAATGCTGAACAATGAAAAAGGCCTCCAAGGAGGCCTTTTTAAAAAGCAGTTCTTACTTAGCTTTTAACATCAATGGCTTTCGTAAACTGTTTACCTTCATTATCACTGGCAACTAACTCAAACTTGCCTGCCTTGTTAGGGATAAAGTTAAATTTGAAGTATGGATCTTCTGCTGTACCCACGTTTACATCAATCGTCATCAATGGCTCACCAGCATAGGTGAATGTTGCTTTCTTAATATAAAATGCTGGCAAGAAACCTTGTGATACTAAATCACGTTGCAAGCCAGTACGCATAATGTGCTTGATATTCACTTTAGCTGATGTTGCTGTACCAAATTTCTTAGGTGCTGCCACCTTCATGCGAATCTTGCCTGCTGCGGCTCTAACTGCAGTCTCATCATTCGAAACGATACCACCACAACCACCAGCCGCACGAATCGAGCGTGAAGCTAAGTAAAGCTTACCAGCTGCATCTTCGCCTACTAAACGGACAAACGCATCCGTCTCAAAACGAATACGCGTCGACAATTGGAAATCACCTAAGGCGTCGGTTAATTGATACGTTGCTGTCAATGGAATTGGATTGGCATCGACAAATGCATACAACTTCACAATTTTCACACCTGCTGCTTTTGCCGCTGATGTATCAATAGAATAAGTCACTGGCACTTGCGCACCACTCTCTGCACGCTTAGGCGCATCTACTTTGATGAAATCGACATCTTTCATCGCTCTTTTTTCAAAGAAAGCCTCTTTCATGACAGGCCACAATTTAGGATTAGCCTCAGCAAATGCTGATAAACTAGTTGTTAACAGCATTGCAGCCACTATCCAAATAGTACTTAATGTTTTGTTAATACCCATTGCTCACCCCACTCAAATTACGATCATCATTATTTTAATCCCTAAGACATTAACGCTTGTATTAAAGTTTAGGTTTACTAGACTGCCATTTTAGTTTTATTTAAACAAAAAACTATGTAACTGCCATCACATAACTGCTAACCTTCAAGACCAATCAATATTTTAAGCTATATGACTTGGTTCACCTGAAGGCCTCATCTCATAACTTGGGTCACCGTACTCTTCAAAGTTCAGCTCTACCCCGTTACCTGCTGGATCTTTTAAGTTAATTTGACGCACACCACTGGCTAAGATTCTTGTCGTGTAGGCAATATCATTGGCTTTAAGGTGCGCTTCCATCGCTGGCATATCCGTAAACGTAAAGGAAACATGATCAAAAGACCCATACACATGTAATGGCGGTGGTTCTGGTGTTTTATAGCCAGCCAAGTGCACAACATCGTTACCCCCGATGTACAACCAATAACCGTATGAGGTACTCGCTACGCGCTTACCAACTGTTAGACCAATAATATCGCAGTAAAAGTCTCTCAACTGATGCATGGTCTCGCGATCGGTACGAAAGTTAACGTGATTAATTTCGGTGACAGGCATAGCAACTCACTCTTGATGATTGGTTAAAATATAGGCTTAACGAGTAAGGCTGTATAGTACAAAAAAAATCTGCTTCAATCAATACTAAGCCTTAACTTGATACCAAGCGCCGTCTATACTTACTTCAAATACCATTATCAACAGCGAAAAATTAAACGGTTCCCTTTTCAAAAGAAAGGTTCAATCCCAAGCCTGCTCGACCAGCACCTTCACCTTTATCACCTTTTTTTTTCATATACTCTCCA
This sequence comes from Methylophilaceae bacterium, assembly GCA_047634755.1. Taxonomy (GTDB): domain Bacteria; phylum Pseudomonadota; class Gammaproteobacteria; order Burkholderiales; family Methylophilaceae. Next base: position 67,312 of record JBLIIL010000001.1, on the reverse strand, counting down.
TTTTTAGAGAGTAATTCAGTAGCTGGTTTAGGCTTTCCTAAGGAAAAGTCTTGCAAGATATCACATTCCAAACTGCTTAATAAGTCTTGTTGCGCCTGTGTTTCCACGCCCTCTGCGACAACTTTAAGCCCAAACTGATGCCCCCCAATGAAATAATCGCCGAAACCAACAAGCCATCTTCACTATTGGTACAAACTAAATTAACAAAGCCTCGGTCAATTTTCAACTCATGCGCTGGGAAGCGTTTCAAATATAACAAACCGGAATAACCGGTCCCAAAATCATCAATCGATATCTTCACCCCTAAATCAGCAATTTTCTGCAAAATAGCCAAGCAGTGTTCAACATGTTGCATGGCTGTCGATTCGGTAATCTCCAATATTAAACAACTGGCAGGAATCTGCCAGTGCGCTAATGAATCGACAAGTTTCTGATAAAGGACTCCCTGCGAAAACTGCACTGAAGACAAGTTAACTGCACATAAATATCTTCATACTCGATGTCTCGCCATTCTTTTAGCTAGCGACAAGCCTCATCTAACACCCAGTCTCCGATAGTAACGATTAATCCTGACACTTCGGCTAATGGAATAAATTTATCAGGCGGTACAAAGCCGTAATTGGGGTGTTTCCATCTTAGTAATGCTTCAGCACTACACACACGCCCCGTTTGCACATCGCTTTTATTATTAAATAACAGTAAGATACGAGAAGCATTCCACGACCATGTGGACTGCGCTTGTGGACTGCATTACTCTCCAATTTTCCACCCTTTGTACAGTAGATGCAACTACCTTCGCTTATCAGATGCTTTCTTAATAAATGTAACAGCCTCAGCATTAACCGACTGACTTCTTCCAACCCAAGCAGCAGTCATTAAGCCTTTACCTTGATCGCAAGCGCTTCCCACTCATCGAAGTCAGTCCTCGCAGGTATATATCAGTTGTTTTCACCTCCGCCCCGTAGTGTTGCTCGTAATAGTTAAACCCTCTAGACAGCTCCCAATGCGGCTTAACAGAAAGGCGGCTATGCCTTCTGGCATATATACGCCTGCCAAAATGTAGCTCCTAAGGCACATAGTACTATCACATTAACTGCATTAGATAACAACCAACTCCAGATGTTAGTAATGCACATAATGACTATCTAAAAATATAGTTCACGATACGAGAACTAGATGCATCCGCGTAGACTGTACGATTAATACGGCAAGCAAATGTAACGACGTTATCGTGAAGTGAATGCATTTTACTCAGCTTTGTTTTGTTGGCGGACTCTGATATGCAACTCTCTCAACTGCTTCTCATCTACTCGGCTTGGCGCATTCGACATCAAGCACTGTGCTTTTTGTGTTTTTGGGAAAGCAATCACATCACGAATAGACTCTGCCCCTGCCATCAACGTCACTAAACGGTCTAAACCAAATGCTAGGCCGCCGTGTGGTGGCGCACCGTATTGTAATGCTTCTAGCAAGAAACCGAATTTATCCTGTGCTTCTTCATCTGAAATATTCAGTGCTTTTAATACTTTGGCTTGCATGTCTTGTTTATGGATACGAACTGAACCGCCGCCGACTTCCCAGCCGTTTAGCACCATATCGTAGGCTTTTGATAAACAAGCGCCTGGGTCTGTTTCTAGAAATTCTTCGTGGCCGTCTTTTGGACTAGTGAATGGATGATGCAATGCGTTCCAGCGATCATTTTCTTCATCATGTTCAAACATTGGGAAATCAACCACCCATAGTGGCGCCCATGCACGACCATCAACATGGCCTTTATCGTGACCGACTTTTTGGCGTAATGCGCCAAGTGCTTCATTCACAATTTTAGTCGTATCCGCACCGAAGAAGATGATGTCACCATCTTGTGCGCCAGTGCGTTCCATGGTGGCTTTTAATGCAGCTTCATGGATGTTTTTAACGATTGGGCTTTGTAAGCCTTCTTCGTTCAGTTTAGTTACATCGTTAACCTTGATGTAAGCCAAGCCTTTAGCCCCGTAGATTTTCACAAACTCTGTGAAAGCATCAATTTCTTTACGGCTAATCTTCGCGCCTTCTGGCACACGAATCGCCGCAACGCGACCTTTGTCGCTATTTGCTGGGCCTGAGAATACTTTAAAGTCTACGTCTTTCATCACATCTGAAAGCTCAGTGATTTCTAATGTCACGCGCATATCAGGTTTATCTGAGCCGTAACGTGCCATCGCTTCTGCATATGGCATGCGTGGGAACTCAGCTGGCAAGTCGACGTCTTGTATTTTTTTCAACATGTCGCGGATCATGTTTTCCACGATGTCCATGATGTCGTCTTCTTCTAAGAAAGAAGTTTCCAAGTCAATCTGTGTGAATTCTGGTTGGCGATCTGCACGTAAATCTTCATCACGGAAACACTTAGTGATTTGGAAGTAGCGATCAAAACCAGACACCATGAGTAGCTGTTTAAATAGCTGTGGTGATTGTGGCAATGCAAAGAACTCACCGTGATGCACACGTGATGGAACCAAGTAGTCGCGCGCACCTTCTGGTGTGCTGCGGTTTAGCATTGGTGTTTCGATTTCGATAAAGCCTTTGTCATCAAGGTAATCACGAATTACTTTAGATACGCGGTATCTCAATTTCATGTTTTCTTGCATCACTGGACGACGTAAATCGATATAACGATGTTGCAAACGCACCATCTCGCTCAAGTTATCATCATCCAACATGAATGGCGGCGTTAATGATGGATTGAGAATCTCAATCTCACTCGCCAACATTTCCACTTCACCTGTTGGGATATTTTTATTTATAGTGCCTTCAGGGCGCGCACGCACTTTACAAGTCACTTGCAATACAAACTCATTACGTACTGTCTCTGCTGCTGCAAAAGCTTCAACCGTATCTGGATCAATCACGATTTGTGCAATACCTTCACGGTCACGCAAATCAATAAAAATCACGCCTCCGTGGTCACGACGACGATGCGCCCAACCGGTAAGGGTCACTGTTTGTCCGATAAGTTCGAGGTTCATTTCGCCGCAGTAATGTGTACGCTTCATAATATTCTAATCAATTTAATTAAGGTTAATGTTTAATTCGGTATATTTAAAATGTCTTTATTTCTTTGCTGCTAATTCTGATTTAAACTGAGGCGCTACAGTACCCATGCTAATAATATATTTCAAGGCTTGATCAACACTCATATCAAGCTCAACAACGTCTTTTGTTTCCATCATGAGGAAGTAACCCCCTGTCGGGTTTGGTGTCGTCGGCACATACACGCTGACAAAATCGCCTTTCAAGTGATTACTCACATCCCCTCCCGGCTCACCCGTTAAAAAGGCAATGGTCCATGAGCCTTTACGCGGGAACTCAATCAACAAGGCTTTACGAAACGCATTGCTTGAATCTGAAAAAATGGTATCTGAAACTTGCTTTACACTGGCGTAGATCGATTTCACCACTGGCACTCGTGACAACATTGCTTCCCATAACAGGATGATTTGTTGACCAAAAATATTCGTCGCAATCACACCGGTTAAGAAAACAACCACCAATGTGAGAATCGCCCCTAAGCCTGCCATGCTAAAACCAAATAGCGCTTGTGGCTGCCACTCTGCAGGCAACAATAATAAGCTTTGGTCTAAGGTTTCGATAAGTGTGCTAATAACCCAAAAAGTCACCCCCACTGGCACGAGCACGAGTAAACCGGTAATGAAATATTTTTTCATCGCAACTTAAGTCGCATCCGAACTTGCAACTACTGGTGTTACCGTTTTCGTTTCTGTTTTAGTATTTGGAGAAGCAGTAGTTGAATCAGCTTTTGCATCACCTTTAACTGCTGGCTTCGCTTTGTTCTTAAAGTCCGTCTCATACCAACCAGTCCCATTCAATTTAAAGCTAGGCGCAGAAAGCATTTTTGAAAATGTTTCTTGGTGGCACGCAGGGCATTCCATAGTGCTATCTGCACTGGATTTACGTATCACTTCATCCTGATGGTCGCACTCTGTGCACTTAAAATCGTAAATTGGCATGTGGTTTTATGGATTACTTGGCAAATCAAAAGCGAGATTATAACTGATGTCAGTCAATTAGTTAATTTATTCAAGTGTTTAGACTTGTCAAGCCACCATCTAATCCGTGTTATAAACAGGCCTTGACTATAAAATGCCTGTTGCAGTCGGTGTTGATATTAATTAAAACAGTTGTGTATACCTGAGATGGCATAAATATAAATTCACCCATACATATCATTAAGTTAAATAACAAGTGTTAATATTTATGTTAATTAACTTTGCACTTTTGATGCATTAAATTTTGATAAATTTTTTAACTTTCAAAGTGTCTTTAAGCTCACACTTGGCCTTATTTTGCTACGCAAAATTAATTATAACAATTAACTTCAACACACTACGAAAGTTACCAGTCAATACAGCCTTTAATTAAGTCTATATTTCGTTTAGTAGACACGAATACACAAGAAGTCTTGGTTGTAGACAGACCATATGCTTAAAATAAAAATGGCCCACTCATTGAGCTAGCTATTTTTTTTAGGGGAAAGCAATTACGCTATAGGCTAATTCCCAAGCACTCATATACCAAATCCGGTAATATAGTTGCAACTAATAAAGCTTGAATTCTTTATGCAAACGGCATTACAAGAAAAACTCAACGATGGGTTAACCAAAGAACGAGGAGGACGGTATGGTGGAAAATGCCATGAGTTTCAGTCCTATTGGACCCCTTTGTCACCTACTAAAATTTGATTTGGAAGGTGACGACTACGTGACAACTACATAGTGTTACTAGAGTTCATTGAAGATGTTGCAGTTTTAGATAGTGAAAATACCCCTGACAAAATCGAACTTTTTCAATTAAAGTAAAAAGATGGCAATTCTATTTGGACAAAAACTGCACTCGCTAAACCCCCAAAGGATAAGTTATCAATCCTTGCAAAATTATTCGAGTCACAAAAAGTAGCATCAACACTCTTAGCAATTATAGCGTTTGTAAGTAATGTACCCGTGGGATAACATTAGTTTTGTTAAATCTCCATTATTACTTAATAGTCTTGAAAATGATGTCCATGGCCACGTTGTTTCATATCTTGGCCTCAAACACCCAGACCACAACGCGTGAGCGGATGTATTTTTTAGACTGCTATATGGAGATATAAAGATCCGTGCAACCGCAAGAGAAGATGCTGCAACGTTTGAAGATCTTCGTAAGATTCGTGGAATAAGCTAGCTATGCTAGCTCAGGTTATTGCCAGAAATCCTGTCATGGACATATTGGGAGAGGCCATTGATGAAATGACTGCTGAAGGTGTTCTCTATGCTGAGCGTGAAGCCAATCAAATTTTCAACTTCTTACACTAGATCAATAAGTTGGAAAGAAAAAAATAAAATTTCCAATCACTTAGTAACCAAATGGCAAGTCGAATATTAGATTTACGGTAAGCTAATGACATTGCCAGATTGGCGTACCTATTCCGCCCTAAAAAAACCATACATATTAGCGGTGATCATTTATGGAATTTCGCAATGATAAACTTAACAGTGACGGCACTTGCTGCTTAGTTTTCTGTTGTTGGCAGTACTACAGACGCGAACTTTGTTTTAGTGGGAGGTTCACACGCCACAATAGTGGTGCTGTCACGACTAATCACGCCGATAATATTTCTAGCAAGTGCGGTTTGCACCATGGTTGCGTGCACTTTATTAGCGATGCCGTCTTTTGAAAATTGTGTAAATGCGCGACTGAATGTAAATTCGCTGGAGAGTTTGTGCCATGCCAAGAAGCCGAAAATACGACGTAATTTTCTGTCGACACTTAATCGTTCGCGGAGTGCTGCGGTGCATTGCATACCGAGAACGGCCTTGACGCAGTAAGCTCTTGCTATGGCGGTGCGTTCACACTTTGGGCGGCCAAAGTGGTCAGTATGCGCCACGTACTGCTCCGCCCATACCCATTAAAGTCCGTGAATAATACGCTCCAAGGTTGAGGTGAGTCCTTCTAGTTCAATGGCTTTACTGGGAAGCAGTTCACCTTGCAGGAAGTTCCAGTATTGTGAACAGCGGTTACGAAAACTAGTGCTCGTGCTATTATTCATTGTGGCAGACCTGATCTTCTATGAGAATCTGTATCTTGCCATCTTTGGCGTTGTCTGCCTACTTTTGCACTCAAATAGAGGTAATTTTAGCCTGGAAGGTTACTTTTACAATTGCCTCCATGGATGCAAAGTGATGAATGAACTGAAAGCTAGTTTCAACATAGGGGTTAAACAGCGGCGAATAATTTGGCTAAAGTTGCTCAGTTACTGAGTTGTGATATTTTTACCTCAGCTAGTTTAACTTGTTCGTTTCTCAAGTCGGGCCGAGCCTGACGTTAATTAGAGCCTCGTCAAGAGTGCCGAAAATGGTGTTGTGCCGTTCAGTGAGCGGACCCCAACCCGGCATGATGTCACCATTCTTATTGTAACCGATAGCCTTGAACTTCCATATGCCGTTAATAAATTTCAGGTTACCCACATGCTCATCTTGGTCAGCTAGGACTTGATAAACATGACCATTGATTCTGCTGAGCGTCAGCTTATACAAGGGTTTTCAACATTTCAGAATTGGCGGCAATGCCGCTGTAGCGATTGCTGCGACCGTTTGCCATATCCAAGAAATCGTTGTCCTTGTAGCCAAGAACTTCATCTGTATTGCGTTCCTGCCATTCATAAGCTACACGACAATATGGAGCAACTGGACCACTGTCGCACCCATTCCGGCCGCTTGTCTGCGAAGATTTCTTATCTGCCTGTTCGTCGTAGGGGTGCCTTAGTACCTCGAGCAGCTCGGTCACGAGTCCATAATCACTCTGTTCAGAACGATCGATGTCAAGTTGCGCAAGGTAATTGCGTAGCACATATTTGGGGTTGACCCTATCCATACTTGCGCGGCGTTCGTGTTCCGGCATGCCTTCCGTACGCACTTTCTCATCGTAGCGACGAAGCCACTGAAGCGCAAGCTTGCGATGCGTGTCGCTAAGCGCTTTCGGTTGGTAATACGCCGCCGAGAACGGTGCGAGTAGCGCTTTGTCCGAGGTGGTAGGAGAAGTATCAAGCAAGGCCAGGCGTCTAAAGAAAATGGTCATGTCCGTTTCAACCCGCTGCAGCACTTCTGGCAACTCCGAAATCAGTTCAGTATGGGATGGTGTGCAAAAAGTCATGAATCCCAGTTTTTCAACCATCATTTCTTGCCACTGTGTGTTAAAACACTCGTTGTATTTGGCTAGTGCTCTTTTCAGTGGTCCTGTATCTTCCACTAGCGGCATTAGAGCTTTGCCCAACTGCGCCAGATTCCATAGGGCAACTTGCAACTGTACGCCAAAACGGTAGCAGTGGTGCTGGCCGTCGGAGATATTTGGCGTCCAATCAGGATCATAGTCTTCCAACCAGCCGTAAGGACTATAGTTGATTGTCAAGCCTAGAATGGACATGTTGTCAGTGTTTATCACACCATGCAAGAAGCCTACCCGCATCCAGTGCGCAATCATTGTCGTCTTGCGCGTGCAGATCTCGCGAAATAAGTGGATGTAGCTTCCCCTACCAGATACACCCAAGTCTAGAAAATCCGTTACTAGCGTATAATGAAGCAGCTTACGCAGCAGATCATTGTCATTGCACAACGCGAGAATTTTGAAGTTGCCAAAACGCGTGAATCTTGGCACCACTCGGCACACGATGGCGCCAGACTCGGCGCGCAGATTGCATTCATGAAACATGTCTCGCATGACGCTTTTATCAGTGGCCACCACACACAGGGCGCGGATGGTCGGTATGCCGAGATGGTGCATGGCTTCGCTGCACAGAAACTCCCGAATCGAAGAGCGCAAGATAGCTGGTCCATCAGCGGTGCGCGAGTAGAGTGTGGGTCCGTTGTCCTTGAGTTGCAGGGCGAATCGCTGCCCGGTTTGATTCAAGGTCTGACCCAGTATAATCGCGCGAACGTCTCCCAAGTGTTCCGCCCAATGACCGAACTGATGACCGCCATAACACATGGCGAACGGATCCATTGCTTGGAGCAGCTTGTTGCCAGAGAATACCTGTACAAGCTCATGCGATTCACAGCTTGCAAGCGTGATATCGAGAAGTTTAGCTACTTCGTGCACTTAGGCAATGAGACCCGTTACGGCAACCGGCGTTGGTGTCACATGCGAATAACAGGCACCATTCACCTGGCGTCGAGAATTGGCGGTATTTAGGTCCATAGGCAGCTCGTGGGTAAATTAGTTGTCGAAATGAAGTGTGTCTAGCATTAGAAAAATATAACCTCCCTATCAATTGTCAGTAATCGCCGCAACTCATTTAGTCCTCTTTACGATTAAGTTCTCACAGGCTGCTAAGCTGGCCCAATTCCATTGCGCCAAACTGGCTCGCGCAACGCTCGGGTGAAGTTTAGCATTCGCTCCATTGGCAACCGAGCACGTGCGGCGATTGCTGGGTTAACTTCAATTTCGTTCGAGCCTGATTCCAAAGCATCTGCCAGATTCTCGAGCCCGTTCATCGCCATCCACGGGCAGTGTGCACAACTCTTGCAGGTCGCGCTATTGCCGGCGGTCGGCGCCTCGAGGAACAGCTTGTCCGGATTTAGCATGCGCAACTTGTGCATCATCCCATTGTCGGTTGCAACGATGAATTCCGGCGCATCCATTTCGCACCCGGCCTTCAATATCGCTGATGTGGAGCCCACCATGTCCGCCAGCGCGATAACCTCAGCTGGCGACTCTGGGTGTACTAGTACTTTCGCGTGCGGGTGCTCTTTTTTCAGTTCGACCAACTCGAACGCCTTGAATTCGTCGTGCACAATGCATGAACCCTGCCATATTAGCATGTCAGCACCAGTCTGTTTCTGGATATACGCACCGAGGTGTTTGTCCGGCGCCCAGATCAGCTTCTTTCCCTGGTCACGCAGATGTGAAACGATTTCGAGCGCACAACTTGAGGTTACCATCCAGTCGGCGCACGCCTTGACCGCCGCGCTGGTATTCGCATAGACCACGACCGTGCGATCTGGGTGCGCGTCGCAAAATGCCGAAAATTTATCGACTGGGCAGCCCAAATCAAGCGAACAGTTCGCGTCTAGGTCTGGCATTAGTACGATTTTATCAGGGCTTAGTATTTTCGCGGTCTCGCCCATGAAACGGACACCCGCGACCACCAGCGTCCGTGCCGTATGGTCGCGCCCAAAGCGGGCCATCTCCAGAGAATCGGACACGATGCCGCCAGTCTCTTCGGCAAGGTCTTGCAAATCACTATGAACATAATAGTGCGCCACCAGCACGGCATTGCGCGCGGCGAGTAGTTCGCGAATGCGTGTTTTGAGTAACGCGCGCTGGACCTGTGACGGTTCATCGGGCAACCGTGCCCAGGCGGTCGCGGTGAATAGACCGGGGTGTTCGAATTCGACGGAAATGACGGTTGACATGATATATACCTCAATAAAGTGCATCTAATAACAAAAATCGATACGTTGCATATCCTTGGTTACGATCGCGCTGGTCAACGACCTGCGCGTCGTCCACTTTTTTCACCAGCCGCTCGTCTGGCGTGATCTCTTCGGTCCGGGCTACTGTGATCCACTCACTCATTTTAATCCTTCATTCATAAAATTAAAATTTGGTGCTCATATAATTGTCTGTAGCCGATATAAGACATCTCGATTTTCTTCGTTCGCACAGTTTCTTTTGTGTGAATTTCAGAATACCGGCCTTCACACTTATTCCGGATCAAGCCTATGGCACCGGCAATTTGCTCGTCACTCTTGCCCGAACGCATGAACGCACACAAACCATGACTGGAGGTGTACAGCTTACCCTCGGTCGAGAGCCGCGCGCGGGTGTAAGTAGAACAAAAGACTTGCGTCACGCTGGAGATAGCGCCGATTTCTGCGTTGCTATCCGCATAGGCCCAGCGACTATTTCCTTGAGCACATCGGCCACCGAAAAATCAACGTCGTTCATGGCGCGGAATACAGTCTCATCGAGAGATTCGAGCGAGACGGTGCCACGCTGCAAGCTGGCGGCCTTGAGTGCCTTGGTTTTTTTGGCCAGTAATAAGGCGTTGATGTTCAGGCTCAGATCCAGTGCTTTTTTGCGTGAATTAGCCGTATTTTTAAAATCATTCTCAAACTTTGTAACTGCTTGACGTGCTAACGCCATCAGCCGAAAAGCTTTTGCATTACCGGAGCTATCGTTAGCCTCTCTGACCTCATCAATCGCTGCAATGCGGTGTCGTAGTGCCTCTACTAGTGCTTTGCGGCGTTTAGGATTTTCTAGTAAATCATCCTGCAAATAGGGATTACGTGTCACCACCCATAAATCACCCAGCACCTTAATCAACATATTGGCTAAGCAACTACTTTTAAGTGTTCCGCGTAATTCGTTTAAAACATTCCACAGTGGTTCACCAAGAAAGCGAACGACGATTTCACGGTCTGAAAACGAAGTGTAGTTGTAAGGAATTTCGCTTAAACGCGTTGCAGGTTTTGGTTCAGCATTCAAAAAACGGCTATGTAAAGGTGCGTTCATTTTTGTTCCGATCATATATTGGCTATTAAAAATAGCCAATATATGGTGAAAACTAGAAAATAGGTTTCATGGTTATTGACAGGATTTTGTAATATCACTGACTTAGTTTGCCAGTGTTGATAGTAGATGAGTCATTTAGCCGCTGCTAATCAGACCTGCTCCAAAGGCTTGCTCATCGGCGTGGTATGAACTGCGCACCATCGGACCAGACGCGGCGTTTACAAAACCCATTTTGTAAGCTTCCTCGGCATACATCTTGAAATTGTCGGGGTGCACGTATCGTACTACTGGCATGTGGCCGTCGGATGGTTGCAAATATTGGCCAATGGTCAACATATTGACGTCGTGCATACGCAGGTCACGCAACACTTGCAAAATTTCAGAATCGGTCTCACCCAGTCCTACCATGAGGCCAGATTTGGTCAATATATGCGGATGGCTCTGCTTAAAATCATTCAACAGCTTGAGTGAGTTTTTAAAATCCGCCCCGGGCCGCACTTCTTTGTACAAACGTGGCACGGTTTCTATATTGTGGTTCAGTACGTCTGGCGGGTCTGTGCCTAATATTTTCAGTGCCAAATCCAAACGCCCTGCAAAGTCTGGCGTCAGAATCTCGATGCGTGTATTCGGCGCGCGCGTGCGGATCTCACGGATGCAAGCGACGAAATGGCTGGCACCGCCGTCAGGCAAATCATCACGGTCAACTGAGGTAATCACAACGTAATTGAGCTTCATTAAGGCAATAGTTTGGGCCAGGCGCTCTGGTTCGCTGCTATCTAACGAATCAGGGCCGCCAGTGCTGACGTTGCAAAACCGGCAACGCCGTGTGCATTTGTCACCCATGATCATGAACGTTGCGGTACCTTTGTTCCAGCATTCTCCAATGTTAGGACAGGATGCCTCTTCGCATACAGTCACCAATTGATTACTGCGTACGATGTTTTTGATTTCAATGTAGCGGCTTCGAGACGACGCCATTTTAACTCGAATCCAGCTTGGTTTTGCTAACTTTTCGTTGTCAGCATGGTTACGTTTGGTCTTGAGTGCGCCTCTTTGTTGATCTTTTCGCGGACTGGATATAGCGGTGCCTGAAACTGTAGGTAGGCTATTGCTTAGATTGATGGTTTCACTGGTCATGTTGCGACTATCCTCTTTGATTTTGGTCTGGCTTATTACAATTACTTTGCGTGCGCCAAGGCAAGAAACTCGTTACGCAGTACCTGGTTAGATGAAAGCTCGCCGAGCATGGTTGATGTGATGGTTTCCTCTCCCTGCGTACGAATGCCACGGCTTTCCATACACAGGTGGCGACAGTTGATAATCACACCAGCGGCTTTCAGTTGCAGATGGTTCATGAGGGCTTTGGCAATTTGGACGGTAAGCCGTTCTTGCCCCTGTAGCCGTTTGGCGTAACAATCGACCAAGCGGGTTAGTTTTGATAAGCCCACTACTTTCCCGTCAGGAACATAGCCGATCGTGGCTTTACCAAAGAAAGGTGCCAGATGGTGCTCACAATGACTATAGACAGGAATACCACGTATGATGACCAGCTCGTTGTAGCCTTCCGCACCGTCTTCGAACACTTTCAGTAGTTCAGCTGGGTCTTGCGTATAGCCAGAAGTCCAGTGTCTCCATGCTTTTGCAACACGAGATGGCGTTTCTATCAGGCCGGATCGATCTGGATCCTCTCCTAAACTGATGATCAGGCGCCGCCAATCTTGCTCGGTAAATGACTGTTCTGACATCTACATTCCCCCTGCCGACATTGTTTTTATCCCGCCTTTGTTAAGCATACAGTTTCTTAACCTTTCGTTGCAAAGTATTCTGCTATGTAAATTTGCTCATAGTAAGTTTTATCTAACTACGCTATGAGCGTTCCCTTTTCTTTACTAATGCTAGCTATGCATCAGTCCCAACGATTATCACGCACTTGAACCATGCCATTTTCTATGCGCAGCGGAAAAGTATTGACGGGCTCGTAGGCTGGTGCGGATAGCGCCGCCCCGGTGCGTAGGCAGAAGTGGGCGCCGTGTCGCGGGCAAACAATATGGTCGCCTTCAATAGCTCCACCAGTCAGCTGCCCACCATCATGGCTGCAGATGTTTTCGATAGCAGAATATTGGCCATCTAGGTTAAATACGATGATTTGCGTATCATCCAGAGCTGCGGCCTGATGCATCCCCGGCGTAAGTTCTGCGACGCTCACTAGCGTTATCCATTCAGTCATGGCTATCCTTTAATAATATCTGGCTTATAGCAGAAATTTGCCAATTGTCAGGCAGAATAATGTGCTTTGAAAGCGGATTAAATAGTGCCGATATATTCGGCGGAGGCCGTTGGTGCGTACAGCGCAGTTTGTAGCCTACACTGCCAACAGTTCGATGTTTGGTTCTATGGTTCGCAGCAAATTTTCTATACCTTTGAGTGTGCCCGCTATGGAGCTCGGACAGCTGCCGCAAGCCCCTTGGTAGTGAATGCTAAGATAGTTGCCAGCGAGTCCAGTCACATGCAGATCGCCGCCATCGCCTTGCAGTGAGGGACGGATCTGTTCGTTGAGTACTACGTTGATTTTATTGAGACGCTCTTGATCCTCATCGCTAAGTTCAGCGATGATAGTATTTGCCGCCGCAACCGTTGCCGCCGTCTGTTCCTCCGCCGCTGGCGCCGCACGTAATTGTGTGGCAATCAAGCGCACCAAGTCTGGCCAATCGGCTTCGCCATCCTGCGTCACCGTGACCCAGCGATCAACGTAAAACACATTGCTCACGTGCTCAAGGCCAAACAGTGCAGAGGCTAACGCATCGTCCTTAGCTTGGTCGGCGTTGTCATAAGAGTGGGTAATACCCCAAGTCAACGGATCACGCAGTATGAACTTTACTGCATTCGGATTGGGTGTGTCTTCTATATCAGCAATTTTTGGCATATTAATTTCCTAAAACTTAGCTCACCGACGCTTGCAGCAATTTTTGTAGCTCACCTTGCTTAAACATCTCTTGCATGATGTCAGAACCACCCACAAACTCGCCATTGATATAAAGCTGCGGAATAGTCAGCCAGTTAGCGTAGGTTTTGATTCCGTCGCGGACTTCAGGGTCAGCCAATACGTCCACCGTAAATAGCTTCGGCCCGCCGCAAGCTTGCAGTATTTTTACAGCTGATCCGGAGAAACCGCACTGTGGAAACATGGGTGTACCTTTCATGTACAGCACCACAGGGTTCGCCGTCACTTGTTGCTTAATTCTTTGTTGTGCATCCATGATCATTCTCCAAAGTAGTTTAGTTATTGTTACTGCTGTGCCAAGCTTCAGGCGTAAAGGTGCGTATCGATAGCGCATGAATTTCTGTACGCATACGCTCGCCCAGAGCTTGATAGACTAATTGATGCTGCTGTAGCATATTTTTCCCGGCGAATGTCGCGCTCACTACCACCGCTTCGAAATGCTGGCCATCATCACCTAGTACTGCTACATAATCGCTAGCCAAGCCATCCATGATGTAGCCTCTTAACTCACTCGCTGTTAGCATCGCATTCTCTCTATGTTTAAATTAACGTCAACACCTGCCGGGTTTTGAGGAAGGAACCAGCCTCGGAACCCATGTATTGGCTATAGCCAATACTATTATCATGCATCACCGATGGTCACTTGACTTGGGTCATTTTCGTCCTCAGTCGATACGCTCTCAACGGCATTTAACGCGGCTTGCAGCGTATGCCACGGTAAGATTGCACATTTGACGCGGACTGGCAGGTCGGCGATGCCGGCGAATACCACGAGTCGTCCTATGTGATGATCGCCGCTTAAATTAAGCTTACCGGTCGACATGTCGATAAATTCGTGCATCAGTTGTTCTGTATCACTGCGCGTCTTACCTTTGACAGCCACCGTCATCATCGACGCCGAGGCTTTGCAAATAGCGCACGCTGCACCTTGAAATGCGATGCTTTCAATGTCTTCGCCGCTGAGGTTGAGTGACACCTCGATGTGGTCACCGCACAGCGGATTATGTCCCGCAGCATGGTGACTATGCTGCTCGAGGGCGCCGAAATTGCGTGGCTTCTTGTTATGGTCGAGGATGACTTCTTGATATAACGCTCTAGGATTGGCCATTATAAAAACACCTTTTGTACGTTGCGGATAGCAGCGATCAGTGCGTCGATCTCTGACATGTTGTTGTAAAACGCAAATGAGGCGCGCGTGGTGGCAGGTAACTTAAAGCGCTGCATCACCGGTTGCGCACAATGATGCCCGGTACGCACGGCGATTCCATCTTCATTGAGCAAGGTGCCAATGTCATGTGGGTGTACACCGTCAACGACAAACGATAACACTGCGGCCTTGTGTTCGGCGGTGCCGACGATGTGCACGCCAGGCAGTTGAGCAATTTGCTCGCTAGCGTAATCGAGTAGTGAAAGTTCATAATCGTGAATAGCGTTCATGCCGATGGTCGACAGGTAGTTCACTGCGGCACCCAGCCCGATCGCCGCCGCAATCGGCGGTGTGCCGGCTTCAAATTTATGCGGGATGGTGTTGTAGATAGTCTTCTCAAAAGTCACCGACAAAATCATGTCACCGCCGCCCTTGAACGGTTGCATAGCTTCAAGCAGTGCCGCTTTACCGTAAAGAATGCCGATACCGGTAGGGCCGCACAACTTGTGTCCAGAAAACGCATAGAAATCACAGTTTAAATCCTGCACATCGACTGGCATATGTGGTGTGGCCTGCGCACCGTCGATCAGCACGGGTACGCCGCGTGCATGAGCAAAAGCAATCATTTGTTTGATCGGGTTGACCGTACCTAGCGCGTTGGAAACATGCAACATGCCGACGAACTTGGTGTGCTCATTGAATAAGCTTTCATAATCATCAATCAGCAGCTCACCTGCGTCGTTGATCGGCACAACACGAATCGTCGCTCCTTTTTCTTCAGCCAGCATCTGCCACGGCACGATGTTTGAATGGTGCTCTAGCGTGGTGAGGATAATTTCGTCGCCGCGTCCGATGAACTTGCGGCCGTAACCGTGCATCACCAGATTGATGGCATCGGTCGTGCCGCTAGTAAAAATCACTTCACGCTCTTCACGCGCATGGATGAAATGCTGCAATTTGCGACGCGCTTCCTCGAATTCGTTGGTCGCAATCTCCGATAGTGTGTGCACTGCACGATTTATATTGGCGTGCTGTGTAGATTGATAACGCTCCAGACGATCGATTACCTGTTGGGGCATCTGACTAGACGCAGCGTTGTCTAGAAATACTAGCGGCTTGCCGCTGATCTGCAACTTAAGGATAGGAAAATCGGCGCGAATCCGCTCGATGTCCAGTACGGGCGTCGCTTGTTCTTTACGTTCAGTTTGAATAGTGGTCATGGTTGGCCTGTCGTTTGTTCTAGCACTGTTTGCTCGAGTTGCTGTTTGAGTGAAGCGATGGGGATGCGGTCGATGATCTCGGCGCCGAACGCATAGGTGAGCAGGTTACGGGCGGCAGACTCAGTTAGCCCACGGCTTTGCAGATAAAACACCTCTTCACTGTCAAGCTGACCAATAGTTGCACCATGCGTGCACTTGACGTCTGATGCAAAAATCTCCAGTTGCGGCTTAGTATCGATGTGCGCCTTATCGGTCAATAACAGGTTGCGGTTGGACTGTTTTGCGTCGGCACGCTGCGCACCTTCGCGCACCATCACCTTGCCGTTAAATACGGCATGGGCACTCCCGCCGACGATGCATTTGTGCAACTGGTGGCTGATGCCATGCGGCTTAGCGTGGTCGATACAGGTGTGCGTGTCGGCCAGTTGTCGCCCAGAGATCAGCGTCAGGCCGTCGAGCGTGCAGTGGCCGCCCTTGGCCGTTTGCAGCACGTGCAGGTTATAGCGTGAAATACGCGAACCCAACGCGACACTCACCGATTGATAATTGCTGGCGCGCCCAAGCGACACGGCACAGTTGGCGATATGGAACGCTTTACTGCCTTCGCGCTGGACCCGTATGTGATTCACATGTGCATTGTCTTCCAGCACGATTTCAGTAACGGCGTTGGTGAAATGAACTTCTTCTTGCGAATCCGCTTGGGACAGTACGACATAATCCTCAATCACTGTCACGGCGCTGCCAGTTTCGGCAAGTACTAGACAGCGCGGGGTACTCACAACCTCTTTTTGCGTTGCAATAAACAATAAATGGACTGGCGCTGCCACCGATACGTCACGCTGGATGATGACCACTGCGGCATCGTGCAGAAATGCAGTATTTTGCGCAGAGAATGCATCCTTGGCAAAGGGCACGTGCCGGCCGAGATGCCGCTCGATTGCCGTTGCGTGTGTAGCAGCCGCTTGCGATAGGTTAGACACCACCATGCCGCTTTGCTTGCTCGTACTGGACAACTGCGGCGCATAGATACCATCAACAAACACCAGTCGAGTGGTCGCTTCTTCAATATAAAAGTGAGCAACATCGACTACTTCCAGGCAACTTGCACTGAGTGCCGAAGTGAACGAGATTTTGCTGAGTAATGAAATGTCGGTGAAGCGCCACTCCTCGTCACGCGTGGTGGGCAGTGTCAACACGCCCAGGTGCTCGACTGCCTCCTCACGGAGCGCCTTGAGCCACGTTAACGGGCTTGCATCTCTCTGCGGCTGTCCGGCCAACATGCTTTCAAGATAACGCCCGGCAGTTGCTGGAGTCGGTACGGTGGCTGCGTTCATGCGGTCACACTCGAAGCAACCTTATGCTCGGCGTTAACCCACTCGTAACCACGTGTCTCAAGCTCCAGTGCCAGCGCCTTGCCGCCAGTCTTGATTATACGGCCACCTTCCATCACGTGGACATAATCGGGTACGATATAGTTCAGCAGACGCTGATAGTGCGTCACCATCACCATCGCATTATCTTTGGTGGTGAGCTGGTTAACGCCGTTGGCAACGACTCTAAGGGCGTCAATATCGAGCCCGGAATCTGTCTCATCAAGGATCGCCAGATGTGGCTCCAGTAGCGCCATCTGCAATATTTCGTTGCGCTTCTTTTCACCGCCAGAGAAACCTTCGTTAACACTGCGGTCAAGAAAATCGGGACTCATTTCCAGCAATTTCATCTTTTCGCGTACGAAGTCATCAAACTCAAGTGGATCGAGTTCTTCGTTGCCACGTTGTTTTTGTAGCGTGTTGTAAGTGAGGCGTAGAAACTCGCTGTTGCCGACTCCGGGCACCTCGATCGGATACTGAAAGGCCAGAAAAAACCCAGCTCGCGCACGCTCTTCTGGCTTCAGCGCCAACATGTCTTGGCCTTCTAATAGCACGCTTCCGCTGGTCACTTCATATGCTGGATGGCCGGCCAGCACCTTGGCGAATGTGCTTTTTCCAGAACCATTTTGGCCCATAATGGCGTGGATTTCGCCGCTTCTGACCGTGAAATCAAGATTTTTTAGTATCTCGATACCATTTACGGTTGCGCATAGTCCGCGCACTTCCAATAATACTTCACTGTTTGGGTAAATCATCCGACACTTCCTTCGAGTTTAAAGCTGAGGAGATTGGTCGCCTCGACCGCAAACTCCAGAGGTAATTGTTGAAATACGTCTTTGCAGAAGCCATTGATGATCATCGACACCGCTGCCTCAGCATCGACACCGCGCTGAGCAAAGTAAAACATCTGATCTTCACCGATCCTCGAGGTTGACGCTTCGTGCTCGACCTGAGCGCTGTTGTTAAGTACTTGGATATAAGGGAAGGTATTGGCACCGCACTCCTCGCCAATCAGCATCGAATCGCATTGTGAATAATTGCGCGCACCTGTGGCGTTGGCCGCAACCTTGACCAACCCGCGGTAGCTGTTGTTTGACTTACCTGCGGAAATACCTTTGCTAACTATCGTACTACGTGTATTTTTGCCGATATGAATCATTTTAGTGCCAGTGTCGGCTTGCTGATAGTTGTTGGTGACTGCAACCGAATAAAATTCACCGACCGAGTTGTCACCCAACAAAACCACTGATGGATACTTCCAGGTAATTGCCGCACCAGTCTCAACCTGAGTCCACGAAATGCGCGAGTTGACACCTTTAGCTAAGCCGCGCTTGGTGACAAAGTTGTAAATACCACCGACGCCATTTTCGTCACCCGCATACCAGTTCTGTACTGTTGAATACTTGATATCGGCATTATCGAGGGCGACCAGTTCAACTACCGCCGCATGCAGCTGATTGGTGCTGAACGCCGGCGCGGTACAGCCTTCCAGGTAGGATACCGAGGCGCCTTCCTCGGCGATAATTAGCGTGCGCTCGAATTGCCCTGACTCTTCGGTGTTGATACGGAAATAGGTCGATAAATCCATTGGGCACTTGACGCCTTTTGGAATAAAGCAAAACGAGCCGTCGGTAAATACCGCAGAGTTGAGTGCAGCATAAAAGTTATCGCCAGTTGGTATCACTGTGCCAAGATACTTTTTTACTAGCTCAGGATGCTCCAGCACCGCTTCCGACATTGAGCAAAAAATGATGCCTACTTCGGCCAGCTTTTGTTTGTAGGTAGTCGCCACCGAAACACTGTCAAAAATCACATCGACCGCAACACCTGCGAGCGCCATGCGCTCATGCAGCGGTACACCAAGCTTCTCGAAGGTACGCAGCAACTCAGGGTCAACCTCATCGATACTGTTTAACTTGGCTTTGACTTTGGGTGCAGCGTAATAACTAATCGCCTGATAATCGATCTTCGGATGGTCACAATTTTGCCACTCAGGCTCCGTCATCTTGAGCCATGCCTGGTAGGCCTTAAGTCGAAATTCAAGTAACCACTCAGGCTCCTTTTTTTTGCTCGAAATCATCCGAATAGTTTCTTCATTCAAACCCTTAGGTGCGACCTCTGATTCAACGTCGGTGACGAAACCATGTTTGTAAGGCTGATTGACTAGGTTTTGCAGTACTGCACTCATATAATTACCTCAATGTTGTCCAAGCCATAAATATGCTTTTGAACCTCTGTGAAAAACAAAAAAAATCAATCTGTAAGTGATACTCCTACGCATTCCCAGTGACCACTTATGCCGAAGTATCAGTATTTTTTAGGTTGAAGCTCTCACCACAGCCACACTCGCTTTCGGCGTTGGGGTTATCGAACTTTAACGTCTCATTTAACCCTTCCCTGACAAAATCGACGTGGGAACCGTCGAGAAATGGCAGACTGACCGTATCAACCATTAGCATTACGTTATGCGACTCAAACACTTGATCGTCATCACGTATTTCGTCTGCATAGTCAAATGTATAAGCAAAGCCGGAGCAGCCGACTTTTTTTACGCCTACACGCAAGCCAAGTCCTTCTTTGCCACTTTTGGCAAGCTTTGCCTGAATTTTTTTTGCGGCATTTTCCGTTAATGTAATCGCCATTGTTCCTCACTTGTTAGACACATAGTAATACTTGATTGATTTAGTCAAGTATTAAGTGTAATATACCTTACCGAATCAGTCAACTATTATAATAGCTTGGCTCAAGTTGAAATCAATGACAGAAAATTATGCCACTTAGTAAAATATATTCAGTGTGCTATATATCAAATCTCAAATCTCAAGACAGCAGTGAAAGGACTTATATAAAATGAAGCAAACTCATATAGAAGTTACCGAACGTATTATCGAGCGTAGTCGACCCACCCGCGAAGCATATTTACAGCGTGTAGATGCGATGATTAAGCGCCCCGTAGGTTCGGAGCGCTTAGGTTGCGCCAATGTGGCACACGCGTTTGCAGCAATGCCGGCTAAGGATAAGTTCCGTATTTATGCAGAGAAAGCGCCGAATATCGGCATTGTGACGGCGTATAATGATATGCTTTCTGCGCATCAGCCATATGAGAGTTTCCCTGAGATTATTCGCGATGAAGCGCGTAAATTAGGCGCAACGGCTCAGGTGGCGGGTGGCGTGCCAGCCATGTGTGATGGCATTACCCAAGGGGAGCCTGGCATGGAACTTTCGCTATTTAGCCGCGATAGCATAGCCATAGGTACGGCGATTGCGCTATCGCACGACGTATTCGACGCTGCATTGTTACTTGGTATATGCGATAAAATCGTGCCTGGCTTGTTAATCGGTGCCTTACATTTTGGCCACTTGCCATGCGTATTTGTACCTGCAGGTCCAATGAATACCGGCAGGGATAACACTTCAAAATCTAAAGTGCGCGAAAAGTACGCACAAGGGCTAGTGGGGCGTGAAGAGCTGTTAGCCTCGGAAAAAGAATCTTATCACGAAGCAGGAACCTGCACTTTTTACGGCACGGCTAATAGCAATCAAGTACTGTTAGAGGCCATGGGTTTGCATGTGCCAGGCGCGGCATTTATTCATCCGGACGATGGCCTGCGTGAGGATTTAACCCGTGAAGCAGTGCGTTTGGTGGTACAGAATACGCAAAAACAAAACTTTACGCCAATTGGTAAGTTGGTTGATGAGCATGTGATTGTAAACGCCATGGTAGCTCTATTAGCCACTGGCGGTTCTACTAACCACCTTATTCATTGGGTAGCAGTAGCGCGCTCGGCGGGCATTATTATCGATTGGAATGACTTCCATGACCTGGCTAAATCCACGCCCTTATTGACAATGATATACCCAAATGGTACAGGGGATGTGAATGAGTTTCAAAATGCGGGTGGCCCAGGCTTTGTGATACGTGAGCTAATAAAGGATGGTTGTATGTTCCCTGATGTGTTCACGGTTGCTAAGGGTGGTTTGCATGAATATGGCAAAAAACCATCTAAGGAAGTCGGGAAACTGATATGGAACACATTGCCCGAAAAAAGTGGCGATGAAACCATAGTGCGTACAGCAGCCTTCCCTTTCAATGAATCGGGTGGTTTACGCTTGTTAAAAGGTAATTTAGGTCGCAGCGTGATTAAAGTCTCTTCCGTGCCAGAAAACCGCCACATTTTAGAAGCGCCAGCGATTATTTTCGATAACCAAGAGGAACTGCTGGCTGCGTTTGATAGGGGCGAGCTAGAGCGCGATTTTGTGGCCGTGGTGCGTTTTCAAGGACCAAAAGCCAATGGCATGCCAGAGCTGCACAAACTTACGCCACCTCTTGCAGTTCTGCAAAACAAAGGCTTTATGGTGGCACTTGTCACCGATGGCCGCATGAGCGGCGCCTCAGGCAAGATTCCTGCTGCCATTCATTTAAGCCCAGAGGCCAGTGCAGGCGGCGCAATTTCCAAAATACGTGATGGCGATATTATTCGTTTAAACGCAACAGTGGGCACCTTAAACGTGCTGCTGGATGAAGATACTTGGGCAGAGCGTGAGGCTGTGGAGTTGTCCGATATTAAGCATCATCATAATTCGCATGGCATTGGCCGCGAGTTGTTTGGCGGAATGCGACGGAATGTATTGTCAGCTGAAGAAGGAGCAGTCACTTGGTTATAAACTTTGCAAGTATAAATGATGAGCCTTAAAATGATGCATGGATAAGGAGTTTTATATGATTAAAGTTTGGCCTCTACCCATTAGGTTATTGCATTGGGTTTTGGTATGCGCCTTTGTTGTAGCCTTTTATACAGCCACATCTGAACTAAAGCGCGACATTCATGTTGATGCAGGTTATGTGGCTGGCATCGTGATTATTTTACGTTGGTTTTACGGCTTTCTAATGAAAGACTTTTCCGCCTTTCGAAGATTTCCTCCCAATCCAGGTGCTGGAAGCGCATACATTAAAGGCATTGTGACTGGTAAGGGATAAACGTTATTTTGGACATAACCCTGCTGGAGCACTCTCTATATATACATGCTAATGATTGAAGCTCTCACTATCATTGCTGGTTACATATCGCTCAACGAGATCGTTGTGCCATTCGGATTGATTGATGATAAAAACAAATGAAAGTCTTTCATAACTATGCAGCACATGCTTGACTTTGGTTGGCTGGAGTGCATCTGGTTAGTGTAGCGGTTGGTTGCCTGATCCACAGAGAGACCTTGTGCTACCAATGATTACCAGATATAAACGCTGTATACTGATCGTAGGGCATTACTTACCTAAAATTCTAGCACGTCACAGTAGTTTAATAATTTTATTGAAATTTTTTAGGAGTACATGATGAATTCAGTTGTAGATATACCCGATATTGAGGTGCCAGCACCATTGGTTTTTACCGCCAACGCTGCTAAACAAGTGAAAGTATTGATTGAAGAGGATGATTCAACCGACCTTAAGTTGCGCGTATTTGTAAGTGGTGGCGGATGCTCAGGCTTTCAATATGGCTTTACCTTTGAAGAACAAGTGAATGATGACGACACACTAGTGCAGAAAGACACTGTCACTTTGTTAGTTGACCCGATGAGCCTACAATATTTGATGGGCGCAGAGATTGATTATCAAGATAGTTTGCAAGGATCGCAATTTGTGATCCGTAACACGGAAGCGACAAGTACTTGCGGCTGTGGGTCTTCCTTCTCGGTCTAACACCAGTTTAGCCCGTTCTTAAAAAAGGCAAGCATATTGATCTGACGCTTTGGTCTAAGTCTAAAGCCAAGGAAACGGTTAATCCTTTGCCAATTGCTTTTCTAAGTGTGGATCGGATAGTAACAATAACTTTTGACATCATCATCAGCGGCGGTCAAATCTTCTCGTCGCTGGCTTTGTTATGAATACCGGGCAAATGCGCTTCAAGCCTTGACCCTTCGAATAGTGCATGCAAATCATTAAGCGAGAATCAGGCTTCATATAACTGTACCTCAGTAAAGTTTATTAGCGTAAAAAATACAAAACACCATCATCGTTTATATAGTTAATTATTAGGAGATAAGTCATGTCAGACAACCGCAGAAGTAGAACCGTCACCCAGGGCGTGCAACGCTCACCCAACCGTGCCCTGCTGCGCGCGGTTGGCTTCGGCGATGGGGATTTCGACAAACCCATTGTTGGCGTAGCGAACGCACACAGTACCGTCACGCCGTGCAATATGGGCATCGGCGTGCTCGCCACGCGCGCAGAAACTGCGTTGAAAAAAGCTGGTGCCATGCCGCAGATGTTCGGTACCATCACCATCTCGGATGGCATTTCAATGGGCACCGAAGGCATGAGATATTCACTGGTGTCACGCGAGGTAATTGCTGACTCCATCGAAACCGTGTGCAACGGCCAGAGTATGGATGGCGTGCTCGCTCTCGGCGGCTGCGACAAGAATATGCCAGGCGCGATGATCGCTATCGCCCGCATGAACATCCCGGCGATCTTTGTTTATGGCGGCACCATCAAGCCGGGGCATTACAAAGGCCGCGACCTCACCATCGTGAGCGCCTTCGAGGCGGTTGGTGAGTACATCGCGCACAAAATCGAAGAACCGGAGCTACTAGAAATCGAGCGTCGTGCCTGTCCGGGCGCAGGTTCGTGCGGCGGCATGTATACTGCTAACACCATGTCTTCCATCTTCGAGGCCATGGGTATGAGTCTGCCGTATTCATCGACCATGGCAAATGAGGATGAAGAAAAGGCTGTGAGCGCGGAGCAATCTGCGGAGGTTTTAGTGAACGCGATCCAAAAACAAATCCTGCCGCAACAGATATTGACGCGCCAAGCGTTTGAAAACGCGATTGCGGTGGCCATGGCGGTGGGCGGCTCCACCAACGCGGTGTTGCATCTGCTTGCCATCGCACACGCCATGAAAGTGCCACTCACGATTGATGACTTCGAGGTGATTCGTGCACGTGTTCCGGTTCTGTGTGACATAAAACCTTCGGGCCGTTTTGTTGCCACTGATCTGCATCTGGCAGGTGGCATTCCTCAGGTAATGAAAATATTGCTCACGAACGGCGTGTTGCACGGCGATGCTCTTACCATTACCGGCCAGACCGTCGCGGAAGTGTTGAAAGATATACCAGAAATGCCGCGCCAGGATCAAGAAGTGATTCGCCCGTGGAACAATCCTATGTATACGCAAGGACATCTCGCCATCCTCAAAGGTAATCTTTCGCCAGAAGGATCGGTAGCGAAAATCACTGGCTTCAAGCTGGTCAAAATCACTGGTCCGGCGCGCGTGTTTGAATCCGAGGAGTCTTGCATGGAAGCTGTCTTGGCGCAGAAAATCAATCCCGGCGATATCGTGGTTATCCGCTACGAAGGTCCTAAAGGCGGGCCTGGTATGCGTGAAATGCTGTCGCCCACATCCACCCTCGTCGGCGCGGGTCTTGGCGATTCCGTTGGCCTTATCACCGACGGCAGATTTTCCGGTGGAACCTACGGCATGGTGGTGGGCCACGTGTCGCCAGAAGCTTTCGTCGGCGGCACCATCGCACTGGTTCAGGAGGGCGATTCCATCACCATAGATGCCGACGCGCGTCTGCTCCAGCTCAACGTGCCAGACGATGAACTCGCGCGCCGCCGCAAAGCCTGGCAACCGCCAGCACCGCATTACACGCGCGGCGTATTGGCCAAGTACGCGAAGCTGGTGTCGTCGTCGAGCCTGGGCGCGGTTACGGATTGAAGCCATTCCATGGGGCATATCTGACTGGTACGCCTCGATTGGCTGGACAAAAACCGTGTGTGAGCGCTGTGCATGGATAAACGATAGATTAAAATCTATAATGAGCGTATCAATAAAATCGCACTTCCTTGCACTCCGTATCGTTGAGCGCTGATTCATAATGTAAGCGCTGGTTTTATCTAAAAATCCGGTTGAGAGCGGAATTTCTCCCCCTCTCATTTAACCTTGGGCTGGTTAGCTCTCGGATCACTGGGATCATCAGCTCGACGTACTACAACTACTGTATATTCTTTTACGAAACGACTGGCGGGTTTGTTTGCTTTGATACGACCTGAATTTCATTCAACATAGAATGAATTGTTTCTACAGGGAATCTACATATTCCGACCAGCCCTTCAATCTCACCCAAAGAAAGTAACTCACCAACTTTCAAACGCTCTTCTAAATTGATATTTCTTAAATCAAGAAATAAGAAAAACACCATAATCGAGCTAAGATAACTAACAAGTGTGTTGGATGCTCTATTTTTTGAACGCACCTCAGATAAAGAAAACCCCTAATATCCATAAGATAGAGGGAGTTTGTTTACTATTTTAGACTAGGTAACCCTCAAAACGGAATATCATCATCAAAGTTATCAAAAACTGCCCCGCCTGCTGGCGCTGAAGCAGGTGCTGAAGCAGCTGGTTTAGCGGCCGCATCTCTTGCTGGTGCTTGTTTAAAATCATCTGGAGCGCTAGTTTCCCCACCGTTATAACTGGGTCCACCACCAGCATTGTCATTTTTACTGCCTAGCATTTGCATCTGGTCGCCAATAATTTCTGTGGAGTAACGTGTCACACTATCTTTTTCCCACTTGCGGGTTTGCAAACGGCCTTCAATATAAACAGGACGACCTTTTCTCAGGTATTCACCAGCTATTTCAGCTAAACGGCGGTACATGACAATATTGTGCCATTCCGTTTTTTCTTGCTTAATACCGCTCTTATCTTTCCAGTTTTCTGTTGTTGCAATACTAAAATTGCAGACAGCTTCACCGTTCGGCATGTAACGCACTTCTGGGTCACGTCCTAAATTTCCAACCAATATCACTTTATTGACTGATGCCATTATTATCTCCCTATCAATTTCAATATATTTTGTTCGATTACAGCTAGTGCTTCAACGGTTTGTTGGTTGTTGATTTTAACGATTAACGTGCTCTCTTGTGCAAGCACGGCAACTTCTTCCACGCCAACCATTTTTCCTACTTTTGTTTTAAGCACACCCGCTTCATTTTCATTCAGTGATTCTACATGATACATCTTTGTTTTAACACTAGGCGGTGTTTTCATACCAAGCGCAGCGACTAACCAAATACCCATTAATATTGAACAAAAGATAAAGACACTGGCAAAACCGTAGTTGCCTGCCAAATAGCCACCAAACACTGCGCCGACAAATATACCAAATGATTGCGCTGTATTATGTACGCCGATTGCTGTGCCTTTTGATGCAGCAGGCGCCAGTTTAGAAATCAGTGATGGCAAAGTGGCTTCTAGTAAGTTAAATGCCAGAAAGTAGAAAAACAAGGCAGCAACCACACCCCAGAATGAATGGATATTTACTGCAAACAGCAGTTGTGCGAATAGCATAGTCGCGACTGCGCCTATAAACACCGGTTTTAGTTTCGCATGTTTTTCACCATAAATAATGGCAGGCAACATGAGTACAAAAGAAATGGTCAATACTGGCAGATAAACAATCCAATGTTGATTTTCATTCATACCACTGGTTTCTTTTAAGGCAAACGGCACGACGACAAACATCGCCATTTGTGCGGCATGCAAACTAAAAGCACCGAAGTTAAGTCGAAGCAATTGCTTATTACGAGTGACTTCTTTAATTTTAGTTGGGGCAGTTTCCGTATCAGAATGAAATTGGCTCTGAATAGGGTCGGGTACTAAAAACTTCACCACACCAATGGCAAAAGTTGACAGAATCGCCGTCATCCAAAAAATACCAGGCACACCGATAGATTGATTGAGTAAAGGTCCAGCCACTAATGACAATGCAAAAGTCACACCAATCGTGCCGCCAATGGTGGCCATGGCTTTCGTGCGATGCTCTTCTCTAGTCGAGTCAGCCACCAATGCCATCACGACAGCCGATACAGCGCCCGCACCCTGAATTGCACGTCCAATAATGACCGTGATAATGTCAGTGCCCATAGCCGCAACAACGCTGCCGATGATGAAGATTAGCATGCCGACATAAATGACTTTTTTACGTCCGTATTTATCACTGGCAATACCAAACGGCAATTGCAATAACACCTGCGTTAAACCATAAGCGCCTAATGCCAAACCGACCATCGTATGATCTTGACCACCTTTTAATGTTTGCGCGTAAATCGCAAATATTGGCAAAATCAAGAACATGCCGAGCATGCGTAACCCGTAGATAGAGGCGAGACTTATCGTCGCACGACGCTCCGTAGACGACATCTTTTCAGAAACTTGCATGAAACCTTAGCTGAATTCAAAATAATTGCGTATATTAGCAGGTTACCCAATTTTAGTTAAAGCAATGACAGAATTTATTAAAATCCGTGGGGCGCGCACCCATAACTTAAAAAACATTTCCCTCGATATTCCTCGCAATAAACTGGTTGTGATTACCGGCTTATCAGGTTCCGGAAAATCCTCTTTGGCTTTCGATACTTTGTATGCAGAGGGACAAAGACGTTATGTGGAAAGCTTGTCGGCTTACGCCAGACAGTTTTTAGCACGGATGGACAAACCCGATGTGGATTTAATTGAAGGCTTATCACCTGCAATTTCCATCGAGCAAAAAGCGACTTCTCATAACCCGCGTTCTACGGTTGGTACTGTCACTGAGATTCACGACTACTTGCGTTTACTTTATGCGCGTGCTGGCGACCCTGAATGTCCTGAGCATGATATTAAATTAGAAGCGCAAACAGTGAGCCAAATGGTCGACCACATTCTGAAGCTGCCTGAAGATACCAAGGTCATGATTTTGGCACCTGTGGTTTCTAACCGCAAAGGTGAGCAACTGGATTTATTTGATGATTTAAAAGCGCAAGGTTTTGTGCGCCTACGTGTGGACGGCAAGATTTATGATGTGGACGAACTACCTCAGCTTGCCAAAACCACCAAGCATAGCGTTGATGTGGTGATTGATCGCTTAAAAATTCGTGATGACATGAAGCAACGTATTGCCGAGAGTTTTGAAACCGCACTCCGCCTAGCCGATGGCAAAGCTATTGCGTTAGAGATGGACACTGATAAAGAACACCTATTCTCTGCTAAGTTCTCGTGTCCAGAATGTGATTACTCACTAGCGGAATTAGAACCGCGTCTATTCAGCTTTAATAGCCCATTAGGTGCTTGTCCAACGTGTGATGGTTTAGGTAATGTTAACTTTTTTGATCCTTCACGTGTCGTCGCTTTTCCAACCCTCTCACTCGCTAGCGGTGCGATTAAAGGCTGGGATAAGCGCAACCAATTCTACTTCCAGATGTTGACCAGCTTAGCTGAGCATTATGGCTTTGACTTAGAAACGGCTTTTGAAGAGTTACCCGATGAAGCCAGAGATGTGCTATTGAATGGCTCAGGTAAAGAGCAAATCGCGTTTAGATATATTAATGAACGTGGATCATTCTTCACCAAAACCCATAACTTCGAAGGTATCTTACACAACTTAAAACGCCGCTATAAAGAAAGTGATTCAGCTGCAGTTAAAGATGAGCTGTCTAAATATATCAATGTTTCTAGTTGTCATGATTGTGGTGGCACGCGCTTACGTCGTGAAGCACGCCATGTAAAAGTGGGCAGTAAAAACATCCACCAAATCTGTCAAATGCCATTAAAGAAGGCGCACACTTTTTTTGATTCACTGGAACTGCAAGGTGCTAAATTAGCCATTGCCGATAAAATTGTGAAAGAAATTAGCAACCGTCTAAAATTTCTCACCAATGTGGGTTTGGAGTATTTATCGCTTTCTCGTTCAGCAGAAACGCTGTCAGGTGGCGAAGCACAACGGATTCGATTAGCCAGTCAAATTGGTAGTGGATTAACTGGCGTAATGTATGTATTAGATGAGCCTTCTATTGGGCTGCACCAACGTGACAATGACCGCTTGTTAGAAACCTTACGTCGCTTACGTGACATTGGTAACAGTGTGATTGTGGTTGAGCATGACCAAGATGCCATCCTCTCTGCAGACCACGTCATCGACATCGGCCCAGGTGCTGGTGAGCATGGTGGTAGCGTCGTGGCTGAAGGCACGGCGAAAGAGGTATTAGCTAATCCAGAATCGCTCACTGGACAATATTTAAGTGGCAAAAAACAAATTTCTTACAATAAAGCACGTACCAAACCCGACCCTGAGCGCTTAGTTAAATTAAGCAATGCGACTGGTAATAACTTACGTGATGTGTCGGTTGAAATTCCAGTTGGCTTGTTAAGCTGTATTACTGGCGTTTCAGGCAGTGGAAAATCGACGTTGATTAATGATACGCTTTACCGCGCTGTATCACAGCATTTGTACCGTAGCAATGCAGAACCTGCGCCACACAGTACGATAGAAGGGTTATCTTTCTTCGACAAAGTCGTCGACGTAGACCAAAGCCCGATTGGCCGTACGCCGCGTTCTAATCCAGCTACCTACACTGGTTTATTTACACCGATTCGTGATTTGTTTGCTGCTGTGCCAGAAAGTCGTGCACGTGGTTACGGGCCTGGTCGCTATTCATTCAATGTTAAAGGTGGTCGCTGTGAAGCTTGCCAAGGCGACGGTGTTATTCGCGTTGAAATGCATTTCTTACCTGATGTTTATGTGCCTTGTGATGTGTGTAAAGGGCAGCGCTATAACCGTGAAACCTTAGAAATTAATTTTAAAGGTAAGAATATTCGCGAGATTTTGAACTTGACCGTCGAGCAAGCGCATCCATTCTTTAGCGCACAACCGACGATTGCCAGAAAACTGAAAACCTTATTGGATGTGGGCTTAGGCTACATCACATTAGGGCAAAGTGCGACGACGTTATCTGGTGGTGAAGCACAACGGGTCAAACTAGCCTTAGAATTAAGCAAACGCGATACAGGTCGCACGCTATATATTTTAGATGAGCCGACGACTGGATTGCATTTTGCAGATATTCAATTGTTATTAGATGTGATTCATCGTCTACGTGATGCAGGTAATACCATCGTGATTATTGAACATAACTTAGATGTGATTAAAACCGCTGACTGGATTATCGATATGGGCCCTGAGGGTGGCGACGGTGGCGGTATGGTGATTGCAGAAGGGACACCTGAACAAGTAGCTGATAACAAAGCGAGCTATACCGGAAAATACTTGAAAGAAATACTTAAGTAAATCAAGTGCTCCTTTCGGCAGTTTTCTTAAGCTGCTCTTAAGTGCCTTTATGGATAAGCTTTTGTTTCATCGACAAACACGCGGTAGGTTTCTATGCGCTTTGCTAAAGCCTTCGCGTCATCCAGCCCTAATGTAGCCGCCACATTTCGTTTAATCTTTCTGCAATATATTGCGCCTCTTGTTTCGACTCCAAATCAAATGCAATGCCTCAACCTGCTTTATGGACAACCATATGAATCGGCAGTTGATCAATGTTGTACCTTAGTCCTGCGATATAAGCAGTATCAGCTTCCATTTTCAACTCCGTCGCTAGTTGCTTAGCAGTACTTGTGGTGGTCAAGCTATGTTGCCAAAATCGCTTTAAATCTAAATTTGGCACATCTATAAAAGCCGAGGTAACACCTGAAGCAACCCCCAATGTATTGAGTTTTTTTAGCCAATCAAAGAAATCGCCTCTTTTATAGTAATCACTTTCCCACTATGCCCAAAGTAGGCTGAGTTTGACATCAGTAATATTTTTTCCGAAAATACTTGGTCATGATTGGTTTTATCGCCCAACGTTCCCACATCGACATCATCAGCATTAAGTAGCTACATCACCTCTTGCACGATCTTCGATAGCATCGGCATACTCTGTGTTTGCTCAAAAAAATCATCAATTAACTTCATTGTCGCACCCCCACCTATCGTTATATTTATAAAACATTTGGCAAAGCTCAACCGTTACTACTTACTATTAATTGTGCAAACAAATAAGGGAAACTGAAGTTAATTATTGGATGCGTTGCTTAATAAAAATAAGCATAAGCAAAAATAGAAGTGATCATGATCGCTAGCACTAATTTAACCACCAATGCCACCAAAAATCCCAATCCTGCGGCAACACCAACGCGTACGGCATCCCCAGAATTTTTACGGGCTATAAATTCACCAATCACTGCACCAATAATAGGGCCAATAATCAATCCAACCACACCGCCTAAAATACCAACCAGCGCCCCAATCATCACACCAAACAAGGCGAGCTTACTGGCATTGGCTTTTTTGGCTGTGAAGTAAGAAGCAAAAAAATCGATTACCCATGCCATCAATGAGAAGAGACCAATAACCGTCATCGTTACCTCACTAACGCGAGAAAAGTCATCAAGCCACGCGGCCAATAACAAGCCAGAAAAAATAAAAACAATCCCTGGCAATATAGGCACTAACAAACCCATAAACCCAACTATGACTAACAATCCAACAACAATCCAATACCAATCCATGCTTTTCCTTTTTAGGTCTCACTTTTTTACGACATTTACTTATTACGGCTCTTTCACTAAACGTAAGCGTGCCCTAATCGTTGCAGTTCGCCTGTTTAAATACGTTGTATTGGGGTGTTTCTCATAAAACCGAGGATTAGGTACCATCACCGCCAGCTTGGCCGCTTGTGTTGTCGATAAACTACGCACACCCTGATTGTAATAATGCCTTGCAGCAGCCTCAGCGCCAAATACGCCATTGCCCCATTCGATGACATTTAAATATATTTCATAAATACGTTGTTTACTTAATATCTGCTCTAACATGACTGCAATAATGACTTCCTGAAACTTACGGAATAAAGAACGATTGCTTGATAAAAATAAGTTTTTAGCTAATTGTTGCGTAATCGTAGAGCCACCTGCCACCAACTTACCTTGTTTAATATTCTTCTTAAACGCATGCTCTATCCCATTCCAGTCAAAACCTTTATGCTTTAAAAACTTAGCATCTTCACTCGCCATGACCGCCCGCTTAAGATTGTTAGACATTTTGTCATAATCAACCCAATAATGTTTCAATTCTGCTTTTGGGTTTTCTACTAGAAGCTCGGCCAGCCGTGTTTGCATAAAGGCAGTTGAAGTCGGGTTAAAATCAATCCACCAAACGATATGCAAGAATATCCATATTTGATATAAAAAGAACCATGTAATGAATAAGATGACAGCACGTTTGATATAACTGCCCAACTTTAATGGCTCAGCTTGTGGCTTCCGGTTGAATAACCAGTCAAAGCAGCATTGAAGCAATCGCCGAATGAAACTACGCATTAGCAACTCCAGCGCATCAGTATTAAAGCCCTCTTATTGTTGCAATAACAGGCTTTGTGTCAGGCTTGACACCACGCCAAATAGAAAAAGCCTCTGCCGCTTGCTCTACTAACATTCCTAAGCCATCAGCCACTTGTGCACCCGCAGATCGTGCTTGTGCCATAAACGGCGTTTCTTGACCATACATCATGTCGTACGCGAGGATATTTAATGTGAATAGTCTATCTGGAATAGGTAGTACAGAATCTGTCAATCCTGCTGAAGTCGCATTAATCACAACATCAAAAACTTGCCCATCCAACCCATTAAACGATGATGCTGTGATTGCTACAATCTCTTGCTCTTTCGAACTATTTAATTTCTTCTGCATATCATGCACTTTTTCAATAGACCGGTTTACAACAACAAATGTAGCAGGATTTGCTTTCGCAATTTCAATTGCAACGCCTTGCGCCGCACCACCAGCACCTATCAACAGTACGCGCTTACCTTGTAAGGGTGTGGCTAAGTTTTTCTGAATATCTGCTACTAAACCAATTCCATCTGTATTGTATGCAGCTGCACTTTTTTTATGAAAAACAAGTGTATTCGAAGCTTCAGAGACCATAGCACTCGCATCAATATGGTTCGCCATGTCAAAAGCCTCAAACTTAAATGGTACGGTGACATTCACACCTTTGTAACCTTCAGCAATCAAACGGTTAACCGTATCAGAAAAACCGTCTAATGGTGCTAATATTGCCTCATAGCTAATATCTTGCTTGGTTTGTTTAGCAAATTCAGCATGTATCATTGGTGATTTGCTATGGCCAATCGGATTGCCTAACACTGCATATTTATCTGTCATATTTACTCAATTGCACCATCTTCAATTGATCCACCTTAATTACTCCAAGGTAAACCAGCATGCCGCCAGCCATTAATCAACGTTCGTTGACGTTCTGCATTGGCTTCACCTTCAAAGCCTTCCAACATATTGTATGCCTCAAACCCTAATGATGCAGCCAATGTAGCAGCATGATGTGAGCGCCCACCTGTTCGGCACATGAATACGACTAATGATGCTTTATCAACTTGTATTTCTAACTGTTTAGCGAAATCAGGGTTGGCGGCCATACCTGGATAAGTTGCCCACTCGATATTACGCACACCAGATATCTTACCCACCAACTCAAGTTCTGCTTTTGTCCGTACATCAATCAAAACAACCTCTTCCGTTTTTTGTAGTACATCGTAAACTTCATTTGGTGTTAATGCACCAGCATACGGCAAACCCGCATCACCGCCACGTTTTTTCCCTAACTCTAAAACAGCACTAATCGCTTCCATCTTTTCCTCCAATGACTTTTTCTAATTTAGATTGAGGTTAGCTATATGATTTAAACTGAGCATACCTCTCTATGAGTATATCGCCATTTACGAGCACGTATCATACTCACTACTGACATTCACCAAAAACTCACCAAATAAGTGCAATATTGGCCTGAATGCTCAGTATTGGTGCGCCTGTTTCTGAGTGATTGAAAACAAGCACTAAATATGGACACATTTACCATTTTTATGGTGGCATAATTCCTGCTAATATCTCATACTGAAGTTTAATACTCATAGTAACCATTATAGGTTCAAACCTCATTAAATAACTCAATATTAGGAGATTGTAATGTCCGTAGAAAATGTAATGAAGATGATTAAGGAAAACGACATCAAATTTGTTGATTTCCGTTTCACTGATACACGAGGTAAAGAGCAGCATACCAGTGTGCCAGTATCAGCCTTCAATGAAGAAAAGTTTACTGAAGGCCATGCATTTGATGGCTCTTCTATCGGTGGCTGGAAAGGTATTCAAGCATCAGATATGCAATTGATGCCAGATGCATCGACTGCCAACATTGATCCTTTTATGGATGAGCCAACATTAATTTTAACTTGTGACGTGATCGACCCAGCTGATGGAAAAGGTTACGATCGTGACCCTCGCTCTATCGCTAAGCGCGCCGAAGCTTACTTACAAGCTAGTGGTATTGGTGATGCGGCTTACTTTGGTCCAGAGCCAGAGTTTTTCATTTTTGATAACGTGGCTTGGGACGTTAGCATGGGGAACAGCTTCCTTAAGGTCAACTCAGAAGAAGCCGCATGGCAATCAGGTGATTCATTTGAAGGTGGCAACACGGGCCATCGTCCTAAAGTAAAAGGTGGCTATTTCCCAGTACCGCCAGTTGATTCATTACACGACATCCGTTCTGCAATGTGTATGACATTGGAAGAAATGGGTGTGCCAGTTGAAGTACATCACCATGAAGTAGCGACAGCTGGGCAATGTGAAATTGGCACTAAATTTTCCAGCCTAGTTGAGCGTGCTGATTGGACGCAAATCCTAAAATACGTGGTATTAAACACAGCACATGCTTATGGTAAAACAGCGACATTCATGCCTAGACCATTATTAAATGACAACGGTTCTGGTATGCATGTACATCAATCAGTATGGAAAGATGGTAAAAACTTATTCGCAGGCGACGGCTATGCTGGCTTAAGCGAATTTGCCCTTTACTACATCGGTGGCATCATCAAACATGCGCGCGCATTGAATGCGATTACAAACCCAAGTACAAACTCCTACAAACGTTTAGTACCAGGCTTTGAAGCGCCAGTTAAATTGGCTTACTCTGCTAAAAACCGCTCTGCTTCTATCCGCGTACCATTTGTACACGGCGATAAGGCACGTCGTATTGAAGCACGTTTCCCAGATCCAACGGCTAACCCATACTTGGCATTCTCAGCATTGCTCATGGCTGGTCTTGACGGTGTGCAAAACAAGATTCACCCAGGTGAGCCTGCGACTAAAGATTTATACCATCTTCCACCTGAAGAAGACGCATTAATCCCAACGGTTGCATCTTCACTAGAAGAGGCATTAGCCGCATTAGAAGCGGACAGTGAATTCTTAACCCGTGGCGGTGTGTTCTCTCAGGATTGGGTAGATTCATACATCGCATTCAAAATGGAAGAAGTGACAGCACAGCGTCAAACACCAACTCCACTAGAATTTGATATGTACTACAGTTGCTAAGTACGTTTTAAGCAAACCAGTATAATCAAGCTAATAAAGGGCAGCAGCGCTGCCCTTTTCTTTTGCATTAAACTATTTACTAGCTATACAACCGTCAACCAATATATCAAGAACAGCGTTGATAACAGTAACTGCCTCATCTAAAATATTAGAATGAAGAAACATGTAATGATGAAAAAAATTATTTTATTGTTCGTATGCTTAGCATCGTATGCTTTCCCGCTCGCTAGTGATGCAGCCATCTATAAGCATGTGGATAAAGATGGTCACGTCACCTATTCAAACGTGAAAATCAAAGGCTCAAAAAAACTTGATATAGCACCTGCCAATACAAGCTTTGGCACTAATGCACAAAAGAAATATAAACCATCTACAAAAGAATCGACGCCAGCTTACTTTCCTGAAGTGACTAAAAATACGCAACAACAAAGAGATGCATCTCGTAAAGAGATTCTTTTATCTGAACTCGAATCTGAAAAACAAGCCTTATTCACAACCAAAGCAGCTTTTGATGAAGGGGCGAAAAAACCTGAAACTTTTAAAAATCCTAATGGGAGCACTAGTCGTAACGTTTCCAAATATAAAGAAAAAATGAAAAAGTTGCAAGATATTGTTAATGTGCATCAGCGCAATGTTAATCTGCTAGAAAAAGAAATTAGTAACATTCGTTAATCTTCACCAAACCGTTAAAACAATAGCAGCACAACCAAAGGTGGCGTATATTTTGCTTTTATCAAGTATTAATCACATTTAATGCTAATATTTAACCAATGCCTCAAAAAATCCCAGCCTATTTTACGGGCCTAGAAAATCTCTCCACTTCGATCATATTGCTGAATGCCTCAAGGCAAGTTGTCTATATGAACCCAAGTGCAGAGGCTTTGTTTGAGCTGAGCGCCACAAAAATGGCAAATACTCACCTCTCAGAGGTGTTTTTACGCTGTGGATTACTTGATTTAGCAATCGATCACGCCACTAAAAACAATAGCCCCTTTATAGAGTATGAGTTCGCAATCACAACCATTCGCCAGCAATCACACGCAGTGACCTGTGCTGTGACGCCAATCGATATGCATGAAGCTAAAATACTATTAGAGTTCCAGCAAATGGACCAACAACTGCGCATTGCAAAAGAAGAGCGAACGTTAATTCAGCAACAAGCCAACTCTGAATTGCTGCGTAATTTAGCCCATGAAATTCGCAATCCATTAGGCGGCTTACGAGGTGCAGCACAATTATTGGAGCATGAACTACCTAATCAAGGCTTACGTGAGTACACCCAGGTCATTATTAAAGAAGCAGATAGACTACAAAGCCTGATGGATAGGTTATTAGTACCGCACAGTGTTCCTCAGTATGAACCAACTAATATTCATGAAGTACTAGAGCGCGTACGTAGTCTTTTGTTAGCAGAATCCCCGAACCATATCAAAGTGCAACGCGATTACGATACTAGCCTGCCTGATCTGATTGGTGATAGAGAAAAGCTAATTCAAGCCGTACTCAACATTGCACGTAACGCAGTACAAGCCTTGTTGTCTAGTAATACACCAGGTGCCAAGGTTACATTAAAAACACGAGCTGAACGACAAGTAACCCTCAATAGAAAGCGTTATCGTGTCGCCATTAAATTGGAAATTATTGATAATGGGCCAGGGATTCATTCAAAAATCCTTGATAAAATATTCTACCCATTAGTCACTGGACGTGAAGATGAAGGTGGAGCAGGCCTAGGTCTAGCTTTAGCACAAACTTTTATCACACAACATCATGGCATGATTGACTGCAAAAGCAAGCCTGGAAAAACTTGCTTTACCATTTTGCTTCCCTTAGAAAGCACGGTCATCAAAGATGCCATTATTAAACAATAACTTTAGGTAAACATAGAACATGAAACAAATTTGGATATTAGATGATGATCAATCGATTCGCTGGGTGTTTGAAAAAGCCTTAGCTCGAGCAGACCTCACATTTAAAACATTTTCATCTACCGCTGATGCGCTTGAAATGTTAGAAAAAGAATTGCCACAAGTGATTGTGAGCGACATTCGCATGCCTGGTGGTTCTGGCTTAGACTTCTTAACTGAGGTTAAAGAAAAACACCCAGACATTCCTGTTATTATTATGACAGCTTACTCCGATTTGGACAGTGCAGTTGCCGCATTCCAGCATGGTGCATTCGAATATCTAGCAAAACCGTTCGATGTTGACCAAGCATTAGACGTGATTAAGCGCGCAGTTGATGAAACGCTGCGTCAAGATGTGGAAATTGTCGCCCTAGAAGAGACCCCAGAAATTATCGGACAAGCACCTGCTATGCAAGAAGTATTCCGCGCAATTGGCCGATTAAGTCGCTCGCATGCAACTGTGCTTATTAATGGTGAATCTGGAAGTGGTAAAGAGTTAGTTGCCAGTGCTTTGCACAAGCACAGCCCAAGAGTCGACAGTCCGTTTATTGCGATTAACACGGCTGCGATTCCGAAAGACTTGTTAGAGTCTGAATTATTTGGCCATGAGCGTGGTGCTTTTACTGGCGCTCAAGCCACAAGACGAGGTCGTTTTGAACAAGCCAATAACGGTACGCTTTTTTTGGATGAAATTGGCGACATGCCTGCAGAGCTACAAACCCGTTTATTAAGGGTTTTGAGCGATGGTCAGTTTTACCGTGTTGGTGGTCACCAGCCAATTAAAGTCAATGTTCGCGTTATCGCTGCTACCCATCAGGATTTAGAAGAGCACGTTAAACTAGGCTTATTCCGTGAAGACTTATTTCACCGTTTAAATGTGATTCGCTTACGTTTACCCGCATTACGTGAAAGACGTGAAGACATTCCATTGCTAACAAAATTCTTTTTACAACAAAGCGCTTTAACGCTTGAAGTTGAAGCAAAAGTCTTAACAGATAATGCACTAAAATACCTATCCACAGTGAGCTGGAGCGGTAATGTACGTCAGTTAGAAAACGTCTGTCATTGGCTCACCGTCATGGCACCAGGCCAAAATGTAGATGTGGTTGACTTACCACCAGAACTTAAGGAAAACAGCACTAAAACCATTTCAGACAACTCATGGCAAGACGTATTGTCACAAGAAGTTGCAGATGCACTTAATCGTGGCGAAACAGGCATATTAGAAGCTATGAATAAAGACTTTGAACGCGTCATGATTACTAATGCGCTACAGCATACCGATGGTCGCCGTATAGAAGCCGCTACTCGGCTAGGTATAGGAAGAAACACCATAACCAGGAAGATTCAAGAACTCGGTATAGAGTAATAGTAATCCTCGCTTTAAACTTTAATCATTTCAGAACGTTTCACTGGGAATGAACTGTACTTCTGCGCATCTATTTTAGATACAAAAAACACTTGTGCTAAACGAGAGTCTTTAAGCGTTTTACCAAAAAATTGATTCGCAGCATGATGATGTCTACCTTCGTATAAAATTAACGTGTTGTACACGTTATTAATCCGAACGATCTCATCAAACATCTCATGGTATGACGTATCCATGATGATTTTACCTTGATCAAAGCGCTTATCATTCTCTTTCAGGCATCGCTCGTACCTCTCTTCATCAAATGTAGCATTTGGCTTAAAAAGTGATGTGCCTGCTTTTAATGGTGCATCTGGTGTCAAATAAAGAACTGCCGCAAATACTGTATTAATGTCAGTATGAATAATGCCTTGGCCAAATTCTGCAGATACACTTTGAAAGCTTGTAGTAATTGCCCATTGCATATAATCATGCTCTTCATTATGAAAGAGTGAAATAATTTTATTACTGACTTTTTCAAATAAAGGCTTATTAATCGTTGATAAATCTTTAGTCCTACTGCCTGGAAAAACATAGCCAGCGTCTGTTATTTGATGCCTAAACTTATATTTTTGGTTCAATGCAAACGCCCTTACCGCATCGGGGTCTTCATAAAAATTCTCTAAAATAGTAACGGGGTATAAATTCATATTACTTATGATTGATGAATAATGAATGGATGGTTAAAGTATACCAATTTTTTATATATGCTTCACACATACTTCACACATAAAAAAACGACAACCGAAGTTGCCGTTTTTTACTTATTTCTAATACAGGCAAAGCCTGCTTAAGATTTAACTTAATTCTAGAAGAATAAGATCGCGCCTAAAGAAATGGTTTTTGCTTTAACTTTAGTGTCATCACCAGCAGCAACCATATTTGTTTCAGATTCTTGAACTGTATATTCAGCAACTAAATTCAAGTGTTTTGTGATTGGGTGGTATGCACCAAATGTTAACATATCGTTAGTAACGTCATTAAAATTTTCACCAGAATTACCTTCTAATTCTGACTCACCATATGAAACGCCTAACTTAGTACCTGGACCAGCAATAGTGTATGTACCTTGTACGTACCAATCTTGTGAATCACGTGCTTTACCATTTGAATCATAACCTCTGTTTAATAGTACTGTAGTACCAGTACCATCACCTTCGCCGTAATAAGCAGTCAAGCCAAAACCAGCTACATTAACTGTAGTACCAAGGTCCCATGCATTAGCACGGTCGTCGCCCAAATCAGCACCAATAGAATCTTGTAAACCTTCAACTTTTTGTGAGATAAATGAACCCCATACTTTACCAGCAACGTCGCCAGTCCATGCGTATGAAGCTTTACCTTCAAATGCTGGAGAAGATCCACCACGTTCAGAACTAGTAGCATCTATAGAACCTGGATCAGTATCGCCTTGTACATTCCATGCCTGTGTTACACCAACTGTGAAGTTAAAACCATTCCAATTTGGTGATGAGTAAGCAATTTGTGATTTCCAGTCAGCATACATAAAGCCAGTACCGATACGGCCTAGTGTAGTTGTGTTACCAGCTAAAGCACCAGCATTCCAACCCACACCTAATAGTGTCATGTCGTTAAGGATAGCGTCAGAAGCATAGATACCTATATCTTTACCTAGCTTGATAGAACCCCATGAAGCATCACCAAATGTTAAGAATGCTTGACGATTTTCTTGGTTACCACCAAGAGAAGGTTGGTTTTGAATACCAGAGTTTTTAGTAGAAGAACCTGGGTTGATTGAGATAGTGAAACCAACATCTAAATCGTTTTGACGTGTTTTACCAGAAACTGATAGATAGTTAGGTAGTAAACCAGTAGTGATGTTATTAACACTATCACCATTCCCGTACTCACCAGCTGCAGCGTCATCGCCACTGAATGATGTTGTTGTGTAGTAAGCGTTTACAACGCCACCGATATCTAGAGTCCAATCGCCTGCTGGGATCATGATGCCAGCATTAGCGCTTGAAGCACCAGCTAATAGCGCTGCTGCAACTGCTAATTTTAATGTTTTGTTCATGTAATTCTCCTAAAGTTTCACTTATAAATTATTTACTGTAAATTATTTACTGCAAGTTATTTACTGCTTTCCCTGCTTAATATCTCTCATTTATATATTTTAGTTATTCATACCAACCAAAACCAATGAGTTATTTTATAAACTTCCTCATGTTCAAAACATGCTAATTAATTAACATCTATTTACATAAGGACGTTAGAGCTAGTATGCCAAAGCATTGCATAAGCTAGCAAGTGAATCTGTGGTTATTGCCTAAGCTTTTTTACATCTGTTGTGTTGTTACAACACTTTAATCCAGTATTGGGCTTTTATGTTTGATTTTCGTCAGTAAAATTGTAAAAGCCCGTCATCAGTAACCGTCAATGTAGACAGTTTATGTCCAAAAATACTGCCCAAGTTTTAAGCGTCTTGAACGCTAGTTAGATTAAAGACAACCTTTATCGCATTGTTTTTTTAAAAGATACGCCCTTAAGTTGTCATGCCGTTCAGAGCGAGAGCGTTTCTCTAAGCGCATCAACATTGTACTCACTGGTCATCACTGACTCACCAATTGCCTGTTGTAAAACCAATCTAATTTGCCCATCTTCTACTTTTTTATCCAAGCCCATTAAATCTAGGTATTGATCTACACCTAGCGCTGGTGGCTGTTGCTTTAGTTCTGCTGCATGAAATATTGCTTTAATCCGTTGCACATCCTCTAATTTCAACCAGCCCATTCGCAACGAAAGGTCTGCTGCCATCAGTGTGCCTGCTGCAACCGCCTCCCCATGTAGCCAAACACCGTACCCCATTGCATTCTCAATAGCATGTCCAAAAGTATGGCCTAAATTTAATAAAGCACGCTCACCCGCTTCTCTTTCATCAGCTGCAACCACTTCTGCTTTATTTTGACAAGACCGGTAAACGGCTTCTGATATGGTCGCTTCATCTAGCACCATCAGTTTTTTCATATTGATTTCCAGCCAATCAAAAAAGTCGGCATCACGAATGAGTCCATATTTAATCACTTCAGCAATACCAGCAGATAACTCTCGCTGTGGTAGTGTTTTTAAGGTTTCGGTATCAATTAATACAAGCTGAGGCTGATAGAAAGCCCCAATCATGTTTTTACCTTGCGGATGATTGATGCCTGTTTTCCCCCCGACACTTGAATCCACTTGTGATAACAGTGTCGTTGGTATTTGAATAAAAGGCACACCACGCAAGTAGGTAGCAGCGGCATACCCGGTTAAATCACCAATCACGCCACCACCTAATGCAATCAACGTGGTCTTGCGTTCACAGCGCGCTTGAATGAGCGCGTCGTATATCGTATTGAGTGTTTCACTATTTTTATATTGCTCGCCATCTGGCAATATAATTTCGACGACATCAACCCCAGCCTCACGTAGTGGTTGTGCCACTCTTTCCAAATACAATGGTGCCACCGTCGTATTGCTCACAATTGCCACACGCTTATGCTTTAGGTGTGCTAGCAATAACGCTGTTTGATCCAGCAAACCTGCGCCGATATGGATGGGGTAGGTGCGTTCTGCTAACGCAACACTTAATGTTTGTTTCATCGTTTCAAATTTCATGATTTTAATTTCATAGCCCTAATTTCATGGCTCTAAATAGGTTTTCTTAATTTGATTAATCAACGTCGCCACTGGCTGCCTACCAGTATCAACAATTGAATGAGCAGTTGCTGTATAAAGTGGATGCCGCTCCATATACAGCGCTTCTAATTTAGTCTGTATATCGACGTTTTGTAGCAACGGCCGCTGTTTGTCATAGCGCATTCTTTTCCAGAGGTCATTCACTGTCGCGCGCAAATAAATCACATGTCCATTATTTTGTAAAACCGCTCTATTAGCCTCTGATAGTACAGCACCACCGCCTGTAGCCAGGACAATATTTTCCAGCTGCGCCAGCTCTTGAATTACGTCAGCTTCACGTTTTCTAAAACCTACTTCGCCCTCCAAATCAAAAATAACGGAGACTTTTACACCTGTGCGTTTCTCAATTTCATGATCTGCATCATAAAAAGTTTTTCCTAATTGCTTCGCAAGCTGCTTGCCGACGGTCGTTTTCCCTGCGCCCATGAGTCCTATTAGAAATATATTGTTTTGCTTGGACACAATAAAAATGCCTATCAATTGAATGATAGGCATTTTAAGGCAAAGTCGCCATTCTGTCAGGTCGACTTATAGATCACTATAGTTTTGTGACCACATTTAGTGGAGCGTTAAACTTTCATCCATAATTTTTGGTGTAACAAAAATCAGCAGCTCGGTCTTATCTTCTTGCCTACGTCGCGTTTTAAAAGCATTGCCAATAATTGGCAAATCGCCAAAGAATGGTACT
The DNA here is from genome assembly GCA_047634755.1 of Methylophilaceae bacterium. Classification (GTDB taxonomy): domain Bacteria; phylum Pseudomonadota; class Gammaproteobacteria; order Burkholderiales; family Methylophilaceae. Next base: position 24,067 of record JBLIIL010000001.1, on the reverse strand, counting down.
TTTTCCACTTGATTTCTTTCTTCTTGTTCATAAATGCCACCCAAGACAGCTGTCTCTCCATTAGAAACCAACACTTGTGTTGTAATATTTTGTGTATCAATCGAGGGCACACCAGCAAAGATCGTACCCACTTTTTCTTTCCTTACCGCTAAATCCATAATAATCTTGTTATCAGGTGTAATTTGCGGCGTCACCTCTAAACTTAATACAGCCTCTTTAAATGAAACCGTAGCAGCACCACTACTAGAAGCTTCTAAATAAGGAATCTCTGTTCCTTGCGCTATTTTTGCCGTTTGCTGATTAGCCGTTGTCACACGAGGACTCGATACGATTTTACCTCGATTATCCGTCTCTAATGCAGTGAGCTCTAAATTCAACAGTAGCCCTGCAGGCAATCTGAATAAACTAAAAGCGATACTACCTAGGCTTGCTCCCGTAACAGGGAAGTTTGAAGCCAACCCGCTCCCACCTACCGCTTGAACCACCGTTGTTCCATCTACCGTAGTTGTTTGCTGAGCAGTCGTAGAATCCAAGCTACCTCCAATAGCCAACGTAGTGTTACCACTACCAGATGTACGAGTACCATTTATACCGAACCTTGCCCCTAACTCTTTACCAAACTTTTCATCTGCAATCACTAAACGAGATTCAATCATCACTTGTCTCACGGGCACATCAACCTTATTTAGAACACCTTGAATCTGCTCTAGCGTCCGCGCAGTATCCTGTATAAATAATGTATTGGTTCTTGGATCAAAGTTGACCGACCCTCTTTGTGTCAGCATTGAATTTCTATTAATACCGTTAGCTCCGCCACCACCACCGCCATTAACATCACCTCTAATTAGCTTTTTAAAATCTTCAGCTTTTTGATACTTCAGTTTAAAGACTTCTGTTACCAATGGCTCCAATTCTTCGATTGTTCTACTTGCCACTAGAGCCGCCTTGTCTTTTGCTGCCACTTCATCTGCAGGTGCCACTGTAATCACATTACCCACCTTACGCATGGTTAATGCTTTATTCTCAATAATAATATCCAAGGCTTGATCCCAAGGGACGTCTTTTAACCTTAACGTCAAATTCCCAACCACTGTATCGCTTGCAACAATATTAAGGCCAGTAAACTCAGCAATCACCTGCAATACGGCGCGCACTTCTACATCCTGAAAATTAAGTGATAACTTCTCACCACTGTAGCCAGCCTTAACGTTTTTAACAAAGGAATCTGGATCTTCAATCACCTTACGGACATCAACAATGAATTTCTTACCTGCTTGATAAGCAGATTGCTCCCACTTCCCTTGCGGCTCGATAATCAAACGGGTATCTTTGCCTTGTTTCAAGGTGTCAACATACAATACAGGCGTATTAAAATTAATGACATTCAAACGGCGCTGCAACGCTGCTGACACATCAGTGTCAGCAAAATCAACAACAATTTTTTTGCCTTTTTGGGCGATATTAATGCCAGTATTCGCATCAGCCAAGTTAACGATAATACGTCCCTCACCATTTTTACCTCTAGTAAAATCAACATTCGTAATAGCATGACTGCCGCTAATTGCTCTAACTTCAGCAAAGCGTGTTTCAGCTTCAGCAGATGCACTAGTCGCACTTCCTAGGGTGATAATCACATTATTACCCTCTAACACAGTGTCGTAATTCACTGATTTTTCTAAATTCAACACCATTCTTGTGCGGTCTTTTGCTTGCACTAATGTAATACTTTTCAAAGCACCTTGCTGCCCTTGAATGCTCCTTTTATTAATACCATTACCAGTATTAGGAAAATCCAGTGCGATTCTCGCTGGACTTTTCAATGCAAAGCCAGCTGGCGGATTAGCAATTGCCGACGTCATTTTGACGCGAATGCTCACACGCCCACCTGTCAGTATGGAGTAGTCAACACTTTCAATGTTATTACTAAATGTATTTTCAGCTGCTACCGTAGCATTTATCATACTAAGGCTCAACGTTAACATGACACTCATCCACATACTCATTATTTTGACCATGTTTATTCCCATTCTTTATTCTTGCAAATTAATACTAGCATTGCGTTCAACCCAGTCGCCACTTACCTCATTTCGGACGACTTCTTTTATCGTCACTTCATTATCATTAATTGAGGTAACCAATCCAAAATTAGCCCCTAAATAATTTCCGACGCGCACTCGTTGCACTGCCTTCTCAGGCGTTTTAATGAGCGCATACGTCGCCCCCTTGTTACTTAACGAGCCAACATAGAGCAAGCTTTCTAATGGGAAAGATTCCAACTCTTCTTTTTGCCTATTGATATTTGGCTGCAGCCCGGTTGAGCTTTGTTTTGTTTTGTATGCTTTAAACGGATCTCTCAGAGAGGAGTCTGCATTATATGGCAACGGCGTATAAGGTAAAACTTCAGGCAATGGTTCAACTTCTGCATTCATGTCTACTGCTGAGTTAGCCATGAATTGATCAAGATCATCCCCCTGACTTCCATCACAAGCAATCAACAATAGAGAAAGTAAGGCAACAGCGATGAGGTTAAACTTTGTGTCATTCAAACTCATTTTTTAGCCCTTTTTTTACCTTCTTCTGCTTTCTTACTCGCTAATTCTGACGCATCAAGGTAACGATAAGTTTTCGCCACCGCCTCCAATACCAACATTCCACCACCACCTTTGATGTCTTTTTTAACTGGAATTATCGACATATCGTTCAATGTGACAATCCGTGACAATCTTGAAACATCTGTCGCAAATGCGCCAATGTCGTGATAATTCCCTAAAATTTTAATTTTTATTGGCATTTCGGCATAAAAATCAGACACAATTTCTTGACCAGGTTTAAACAACTCAAACTCTATGCCCCGCCCTAAACCAGCTTGGTTAATATCAGTTAATAATCCATCCATCTCAGATCTATCTGGCAACTGCTTCAATAAAGCACCAAATGTCTTCTCAATATCAACCATTTGTTCACGATAGGCTTCTATTTTCACTGTTTGGCTTTTTTTATCCAAAAACGTTTGTCTTAACGCTTGCTCTCTCGCCTCGGCCTGATCATATGACTCCATCGTAGGCCGCCACAAAAAAAAATAACCTGCCGCCAATAACAGCAAACCTAACATACTAAGCAGGACTAACTTGACCGAAGTCGGCAAGCTGCCTGCATTTTTAAGGTCTATATTGTTAAAGTCATCAAAATTCATGATTGACCCCCCCTTGGCTTCGTTTGCTCATTCACAGATTCAACCAGCTGGGGTTTAAGGTTAACTTTCATTGTAAAATCATTACGCTTAGCATTGTTGACTGTAGAAGTTTTAATTTCAACTAACACTGGATTTTCTAACCAACCAGATGCGTCTAAGTTTCTCACTTCAGTGGCTACACGCGCATTAGTATCTGCAACACCTTGCATGGTAATAGCCATTCCCTCCTGTTTAATACTTTTCAAATACAACCCCTGAGGCAACTGCCGCGCCAGCTCATCCAAGACAACAACCGCCTGATTACGATTCGTTTGTAAGTTTTCTACGATTTGTTTTCTCTCTAAGACATTGTTAATCTGCTCTTTTAATTTGCTAATATCAGCAATCTCAACATCTAACTGAGCAATCGCTTGCTCTAAACGTGCATTTCGCTCTAATTGTGTTTGCACTCTCGAGCTCAAATATGTCCATCCAACAAACACAAACGCAGCAGCCAACACTGCGGAAAAAACTGCCATCCAACCAAATTCACGCTGTTTTGCTGCGCGCTTAATCTGGCGATGAGGTAATAAATTAATACGTACCATTTAACTAACCCCTCTCATGGCCAAACCACATGCGACCATCAGCGTTGGCGCATCCATTGCAATCTGTTGATGGTTTACTTTAGAACCCAACGACATTGCGTGAAATGGGTTAGCGACAGTCGTATTGATTTGTGTTTTAGCTTTCACTGCTTCGTCAATCGCAGGAATAACAGCGCCACCACCTGCTAAAACAATATGATTAACCCCATTATATTGAGTCGAGCTTGTGAAAAACTGCAAGGCTCGCACAACTTCATTTGCCAAAGATTCAATAAAAGGCAACAGTACTTCTACCTCATAACTATCTGGCAAGCCACCTTTACGTTTCGCAAGCTCTGCTTCTTCGGCAGACAGCCCAAAACGGCGCTGAATTTCTTGCGTAAGCTGGCCACAGCCGAAAGCCTGTTCACGCACGTAAATAGATTGGCTGCCATTCAGCACATTGATATGCATCATGGTCGCACCCATGTCAACAATCATCACCGCCTGTCCTTTGCTGGACTTTGGCAATTGCGCTGCAATCAAGGCATAAGCCGCTTCTGTCGCATAAGTATCAACATCCATGACAATTACTTCAAGTCCAGCGCCTTCTGCCGCAGCCACACGATCTTCAATCTTCTCTTTACGCGCTGCTGCAATCAGCACCTCTGCATCCTCCGGATTATTTGGCACAGGTCCGATAATCTGAAAGTCAATATTCACTTCCTCCAGCGGGAATGGGATGTATTGATTAGCCTCCCCTTCGACCTGGATTTCCATTTCATCTTCACTTAAGCCTGCCATCAACAATACTTTTTTCGTAATAACAGCCGATGAAGGCAATGCCAATGCCACTTGCTTTTTATTACTCCCTAACAACTTCCAAGCAAGCTGAACAGCATCAGAAATCTGTTCCAGGTTGACAATATTGCCATCAACAATGGCGTCTTTAGGCACAGAGGCAATCGAATAGCCCTTAAGATGATAGCCATTCTTTCTGCCCCTCGACAACTCCACTATTTTCACAGCTGATGTACTGATATCCACACCCATTAATGAAGGGGTGCTTTTACTAAAAAAATCGAATTTCAAATTAAAATTCTCTTTCTATTCACGTTAGTTACGCGCATTTGCGATAATTTACATTAAACCCTAGCAACATCATCACACAGTGTAAAGAAGTTTATTCGCGGAACAGTACACTTAACGCTTACCTCTTTAGGCTATTGCCATTTAAGTGTCAGTTTTAAGTCATTATTATCTATATTATGGTTTTGGTTAATCTGCATAACATTATATACTGTGACATTACATTCGTTTCATTGAAATAATCAGGCTATGACTCCAAAAAAATGGTGGCACTTTATCGTTCTATTTGGGCTAGTGAGCGGTATGACTGTAGCTGCGCTAGCCGCTCTTTCTATCACGCTTATTTACCCAACATTACCTTCGTTAGAAAAAATAACGGATTACAAACCTATACAACCACTAAGAATCTATTCAGCAGATAATTTTTTAATCGGTGAGTTTGGCGAAGAAAGACGCGCTTTCACTAAAATAAAAGACATTCCGAAGCAAATGCAGAGTGCTGTTTTAGCCATTGAAGACAGGCGTTTTTACACGCATGGCGGCGTTGATTTCAAGGGTATCTTACGTGCCATTAGAAACAACCTAACAGGCAGGAGCCATGAAGGTGCCAGTACGATTACCATGCAAGTCGCCAAAAACTTTTTCACTGGGCCAAATAAGAAACGCAACATCATTACAAAAATAAAAGAATCATTACTGGCAATTAAAATTGAAAAAACGCTATCAAAAGATGAAATTCTTGAACTGTATTTAAATCAAATTTATTTGGGGCAACGCTCATACGGCTTTGCGGCTGCCTCTCAGGTATATTTTGCAAAAACACTAGATGAACTATCGCTAGCAGAATCCGCATTACTAGCAGGATTGCCAAAAGCCCCTTCTGGCTACAATCCTTATAATAGGCCTAAGAAAGCCATTACAAGGCAACATGAAGTACTACGTGATATGCAGCGTTATGGGTTTATTGACGAAGCACAGCGCGACGAAGCCATGGCAGAAGAACTAGTGTTTAAAAGAGCAAGAAAAAGCAGAAACCCGTTAGCGGCTGAATACGTAGCTGAGTTAGTACGTCAACAACTATATAAGCGTTACGAAGATGAAATTTACAACAGTGGGTTAAAAGTCTATACAACGATATTAAAAGCAAATCAAGAAGCGGCTAATAAGGCTGTTGTTGACGGTATTTTGGAATACCAACAACGTAAAGGCTATAAAAAAGCGGAGAAATGGATTGATTTTTCAGCAACTGATGCAAGCAAGCTTGAAGAAGAGATGGAAGATGCTCTTGCCAAAATTCAAACATACAACGGCTTTATACCCGCCATTGTCACCAAAACCTCATCAAAATCTGTCGCGTTATTGAGCAAAAAAAGTGAGACGCTGACCATTACGGGTAAAGGCTTGCGCTTATTAAAAAGAAATCTAGCACTCAAAGACACCAAAAAACATAAAATTAAACCTGGCTCTGTGGTCCGCATCATTAAAATTAAAGAGGGCTGGGAAATTGTACAACTACCAGAAGTACAATCAGCACTGATTGCCTTAGACCCAAAAAATGGCGCAATAAAAGCACTGGTAGGTGGTTTTGACTTCCACAAAAACGAGTTCAACCATGTCACTCAAGCCTACCGTCAAGCAGGCTCAAGTTTCAAACCATTTGTTTATTCAGCTGCTCTAGAAAAAGGCTTTACGCCAGCCAGCATCATTGAAGATGAACCCATTACGATGACTGGCCGTGAAGTTGGCTCTGGCAAGGAGTGGACACCCAAAAATTATGATAGTGAATATTCAGGCCCGATGCGCATGCGGACGGCTTTAACTAAATCTATAAATGTTGTCTCTATTCGTATTTTAGATAGCATTGGTCCGCGCTATGCCCAAGACTATGCAACCAAATTTGGATTCCCTGCTGAACACCATCCTCCCTATCTAACAATGGCGCTGGGTGCTGGAGAAGTAACACCTTTAGAATTAGCTAATGCCTACGCGATTTTCGCAAATGGTGGTTATCGCATTCAACCGCATTTGATTACCAAAATCACCGATAGCACAGGTAATATTATCGAAGAAGGGGAATTCCCTATCGCTAATAAAACGGCAGAACTTGTGATTGATGAGCGTAATGCATTCTTAATGACATCCATGCTACGTGATGTTGTGCAAAGGGGCACGGCACGAAGAGCTAGAACACTAGGTAGAAAAGACTTAGCTGGAAAAACAGGCACAACTAACAATACCTTCGATGCGTGGTTTGCGGGCTATACGCCACATGAAGTAGCCATCTCTTGGATGGGTTACGATAGACCTCATTCATTAGGTAGAGTTGAAACAGGTGGACGAGCAGCACTACCGATCTGGGTAAAGTATATGAAAATTGCACTTAAAGGCAAACCTGACAGACCATACGAAGTGCCTGCAGGTTTAACGTCTCTACGTATTGATCCAACCACAGGCGCAATGGTAGATACAAATGAAGAGGGTATTTCCGAATATTTTTACAATGAAAATCCACCTCCACTATTAGAATTATCACTACCTCCGCTAATGGATATCTTTGAATCAGGTTTCCCGGCGGGCAGCATACTAGACAATCCATTTCAACCAGGCGGTACGGCCACCAATAATCCCTTGCCTGAAATTACGGAAAATCCAGCCACGTCAGGTCAGAGTACGAATACCATATCGAAATCAAACTCTAATAAAGCTGAGCCAGAGTCTAGATGGTTCGCTCCACGCAAAAAGGGTACTACTAGTAGCGACCGCGCCAGAAGTGTTTTAAACCCTTCTGGCTTTTAATCTATTGTTTTACTAAAGCGCGTGTATGGATCAATTAAGACAAACCATTGCCCAACAAGCTGCGCGCATGATGGTGGAAGATGGCATCCATGACTTTGCTTATGCAAAGAAAAAGGCAGGGCGGCAAATCGGCATATCTGAGAACAGCGCATTACCTAGCAATGCGGAAATAGAAGAAGAAATTAAACTCTATCACCAACTGTTCTCAGAAGACCATCCGCATGAACTCAAACAGCTGCGCCAAGCAGCGTTAGTCACCATGCAACTGCTTAAACGTTTCAACCCCTACTTAACGGGTGGCGTATTGGATGGGACAGCAGGCAAGCAATCACAAACTGATATTCACTTATTTGCCGACAGTGCTAAAGAAATAGAAATATTTTTACTCGGCGAAAAAATCCCATTTGAAACGAATGAAAAATCCCATCGTTTATCAGATAGGCCTAGTAAAAAGAAAAAAAGAAAAGTCCGTAAAACTGTGCCTTTGTATGCTTTAGAAACAGAGTATGGATTACAAAAAATCAGCGTGTTTGAATATGATGATATTCGTGTTGCAACCAAAAGATCTTCAAATGGCAGCAATGCTGATAAAGCGGATATTGATGAAGTGAGGGCGTTAATCACATCACAACTTGATTAGTGGCCCAATAAAGCCACAGTTCAACTAATAATTCTAGCGTTTACTTTTTAGCCTTTCAACCATCGTGCTACATCCATCGCAAAATAAGTCAAAATCCCATCTGCACCAGCGCGCTTAAATCCCAACAAACTTTCCATTACACAAGCCTGCTCATCCAACCAGCCATTTTGTGAAGCTGCTTTTAACATCGCGTATTCACCACTCACTTGGTAGGCATAAGTCGGTACACCAAACTCATCTTTCACACGGCGCACAATATCTAAATATGGCATACCTGGTTTGACCATCACCATGTCTGCACCTTCTTCTATGTCGAGCGCGACTTCTTTAATGGCTTCATCTGAGTTCGCAGGATCCATTTGGTAATTATATTTATTGCCTTTACCTAGATTAGCTGATGAACCAACAGCATCACGGAATGGGCCGTAGAAAGCTGATGCGTATTTAGCGGAATAAGCCAAAATACGGGTGTGAATATAATTATCTTCTTCTAATGCATTACGAATCGCACCAATACGCCCATCCATCATGTCTGATGGTGCAACGACATCAGCGCCAGCTTTGGCATGACATAACGCTTGTTTAACCAGCAATTCAACCGTTTTATCATTCATCACATAGCCATCATCATCAATGATGCCATCTTGGCCGTGCGTGGTGTAAGGGTCTAGCGCCACATCAGTAATGACACCTAAATCAGGGAAGGCTTGTTTTAACGCTTTGATGGTTTTTGGGACTAAACCACTTGGATTGTAAGCTTCTTTGGCATTGAGACTTTTAAAGTCTTCTGAGATGACAGGAAAAAGTGCAATGGCAGGAATACCTAATGTCACACACTCTTCTGCTGTTTTAAGCAACACGTCAATGCTTTGACGTTGCACACCTGGCATCGAATTTACTGCTTCTGTTTTATCTTCGCCTTCTAATACGAAGGCTGGATAAATAAGGTCATTCGTCGTCAGCAAGTTTTCACGCATTAAACGACGAGAGAATTCATCTTTACGCATACGGCGCGGACGCATTGCAAAAAATTGGTTAGCCATAAAAAACTTCCTTATCTTATCTAGTGCTTAAAACAAATGCTTTGAAAAAGCTATTTAGTACATCTTACACTCTAATTTTTGCAAAATGAATGCAGAGCAAGGCGGAAGAGTGCAGACAGTACGAATAGTACGGCAAATCCTGAAAACGCCGCCCTGTGTTCAGTTTGCGGAAATTCAGCCAAATACCTTAGTGAATTCGGCGCCCGGATCTGGCTGACGCATGAATGCCTCCCCCACCAAAAACCCATTCACATTATTATCACGCATCAGTGCAACATCTTCGGGTGTAAAAATACCTGACTCTGTAATCACAAAGCGATCATCAGGTAAGTTTTTCAATAAATCTAAAGTCGTTTGTAGCGTGACATCAAATGTACGCAAGTTGCGATTATTAATGCCGACTAAGGGTGTGCCTAACTCTAGTGCCAAATCAAGCTCTTTTTGATTATGCACTTCGACCAATACAGCCATGCCTAGCTCATGCGAAACATCTTCCAATAGCTGCATTTGCTTTAACTCTAATGCTGCCGCAATGAGAAGAATACAATCCGCACCCATGGCTCGCGCTTCAACCACTTGGTATGGATCAATCATAAAGTCTTTGCGTAAGACTGGCAGGCTACAAGCGTCACGCGCTTCTTTCAAATAAGCGGCTGAACCTTGGAAGTATTGCTCATCTGTTAATACAGACAAACAAGCTGCGCCAGCCTGCTCATAGCTTTTTGCAATTTCAGCAGGGTTAAAGTCTTCACGAATTATGCCTTTTGATGGGCTGGCTTTCTTAATTTCAGCAATCACTGCTGGCAAGTTAGCTGCATCTTTTTTCGCTAAGTTCCCGACAAAGTCTCTTGGTTCTGGCTGCGCGAGCGCCTCTTCGTGAATTTCTTTCAGCGATTTAATGGCGCTCGCTTTAGCGATTTCCTCATGTTTAGTGGCAAGTATTTTATTTAATATATCTGACATGTTTTTACATCTACTTTAAATGTTCAATCGTTACTGATAGGTAATACCGTTATGTTTAATCCAGCCCGCTTCATGCTGATTTCTGGGATCCAAATGTGTCCAGTGAACAACGCCACCTTTCGGGTTATAACTATACTCACCTCTAAACTCAATGTTGTCGCCCACTTTAAGCGCGTTAATTCTTAGCGCCAAATCAATGTTATGTGCAAATAATATTGTTTGTCCACCGCCCACTTCCACTAAAAATTCTTGGTGCCTAGATCCTTTATTATCATCCGCGAGCAAGCGTACAACTTCGCCCTTTCCTTCCACCATTTCATCGTTAGCATGCTGTGCAAACAACTCTGCTGCAGAAGGAAAGGCTGCCGCGATCTTAACTTCACTGATGCTTTCTGATTGTTGTAGTGACAATTCAATATTTGCAAATGAAGACTGCTCCGTTTGCGAGCAAGCAACACTCAATAACAGCACAATCAACAAGCCTAAGTTTCTCATCAAGCTACCTTGCCTGCAATGCTTTTAGTTTTGAAAGCGCAACGCCATCATCAATCATCTGCGCTGCTTTTTCGATACCAGCTGCTAATGTAGCAGTAATACCAGCAACATAAATAGCAGCACCTGCGTTGAGTAATACGATGTCACGTGGTGCGCCTGTTTTGCCATTCAGCACATGCATAATCATGGCTTTTGATTCGGCTGAATTTTGGATTTGAATGTCTTTGAGTTGATGAATCGTCAAACCAAACTGTTTTGGATTCACTGTGTACTCAGTGACTTTTCCACTTTTTAGTTCGGCAACATAAGTATCACCTGTGAGTGAGATTTCATCCATACCATCAGCACCATGTACCACCAACACATGCTCACTGCCTAGCTTTTGTAATACCTGTGCCAGCTTACCCGTCAAAGCTCGATCATACACACCCATAACCTGACGACGTGCTGCGGCTGGGTTGGTCAATGGGCCAAGCAAGTTAAAGATGGTGCGTATGCCTAGCTCTTTACGGACTGGTGCAGCATGTTTCATGGCGCTGTGATGATTCGGTGCGAACATAAAACCAATACCAATCGCATCGACACTGTTCGCCACTTCGTCAGGCGTTTTGTTCACATCAACACCCAGCTCCTCTAGCACATCAGCACTACCGCAAGTTGACGATACTGAACGGCCACCATGCTTCGCGACTTTTGCACTAGCGGCGGCTGCAACAAAGGCAGAAACCGTTGAGACGTTAAAAGTCTGAATGCCATCACCACCAGTGCCGCACGTATCGACTAGATGCGCCGCATCCTTAATATTGACCTTAGTTGATAGTTCACGCATGACCGTTGCCGCAGCGGTAATTTCATCAACGGTTTCACCTTTTAATCGCAAAGCAATTAACAAGGCTGAAATTTGCGCAGTAGTGAGTTCACCACCCATGACTTGCTGCATCACGGCCAACATTTGGTCGTGTGATAAATCTTGGCCGTTTAATAATTGATTCAGCGCATCTTTAAACATATTCCGTAGCCTTAACTAGTAAGTCTTAATAAAGTTATCGAGTAGCGCGTGCCCATGCTCAGTCAGTACTGATTCTGGGTGAAATTGCACGCCCTCAATTGCGAGTGTTTTATGGCGTACACCCATAATTTCACCATCTTCTGTCCATGCTGTAATTTCCAAGCAGTCAGGCAGACTTTCTTTTTCAATCACTAATGAGTGATAACGTGTCGCGGTATATGGATTCGGCAAGCCTTTAAACACGCCAACATTTTCATGATGAATCAATGAGGTTTTACCATGCATGAGTGTTTTAGCTTTAATGATTTTACCGCCAAAGGCTTGACCAATACTTTGGTGACCTAAACACACGCCGAGTAGCGGAATCTTGCCTTTAAATTCATTAATAAGCGCCAAACTAATGCCAGCCTCATTCGGCGTACATGGACCTGGTGAAATCACAATATGACGTGGGGTTAACTCAGTCACTTTTGCTAAATCGATTTCATCGTTGCGATATACCTGAACCTCTTGCCCTAGTTCACCAAAGTATTGCACTAAGTTGTAGGTAAAGGAGTCGTAATTATCGATCATTAATAACATTATTTTTCTTCTCTTAACTGACTTAATGCTTCAGCATTTAGCGAAGTTGGGGGGGCTTGCGGGTGCACTTGATTATCTAAGCCCGCTTGCACTACCTCAGCTGCACGAATCACCGCTTTTGCTTTATTTTGTGTTTCTTCCCATTCGCTTTGTGGCACAGAGTCAGCCACGATGCCAGCACCGGCTTGCACATAAAGCTTGTTGTCTTTAATGACCCCGGTTCTAATCGCTATCGCCACATCCATATCGCCATTAAAGCCTAGGTAACCAACGGCACCAGCATAAATGCCGCGCTTAGTTGGTTCGAATTCATCAATGATTTCCATCGCTCGCACTTTCGGTGCACCTGATACCGTGCCAGCTGGAAACGTGGCTTTGAGCACATCAATCGCATCCATATTCGGCTTTAATTGCCCTTCGACATTACTTACAATATGCATCACATGTGAGTAACGCTCTATCATCATATTATCAGTCACTTGCACTGTGCCTGTTTTGGCAACACGGCCAACATCATTACGACCTAAGTCCATCAACTGTACATGTTCTGCGCACTCTTTAGGATCAGCTAGCAACTCTTCAGATAATGCCATGTCTTCTTCACGTGTTTTACCACGTGGGCGCGTACCAGCGATTGGCCGTGAAGTAACCACGCCACCTTCTAAACGCACTAGGATTTCTGGTGAAGCTCCGACTACGTGATGGTCGCCCATGTCGTAATAGAACATATAAGGTGATGGATTCAAGCCTCTAAGTGCGCGGTATAGAGACAATGGCGAACCCGTAAAGTCTTGCGACATGCGCTGACTTAACACCACCTGCATGATGTCACCTTCAAAAATATAGTCCTGTGCTTTCTTGACTGCGGCTTTAAAGTTTTCTTGACCAAACTCAGACTTAGCTTCAGTCGGGGCTGATTGCTGTGATTCGGGAATCTTAGCTGGCTGACGCAGTTGCTGCATTAAGTCTTGAATGCGCTCACGGGCTTTATCGTAAGAACCGTCTTCTTCTGGATTAGCATAGACAATAAAGTAAAGCTTGCCGCTTAAGTTATCAACCACAGCAATCTCTTCTGACACCATGAGCAACACATCTGGTGCGCCGATGACATCGGGCTTTTGGCTATTGGCTAAACGCTTTTCAATATAACGAATGGTTTCGTAACCAAAGTAGCCCGCTAATCCACCTGTGAAACGTGGCAACCCTTCATATGGCGGCGTTTTAAAACGTGCTTGAAAGGTTTTAACGAAATCCAGTGGATTGGTGTTGGCGTGTGTTTCCAAGACTTCATCACCCTGCATCACTTGCACGCTAAAGCCGTTCGCGACGATGCGTGTTTTTGCAGGCAAGCCAATGATGGAGTAACGGCCGAAACGCTCACCACCTTGCACACTTTCTAGCAAGTATGAAAAGGGTTGATTAGCCAGTTTGAGGTATAACGATAACGGCGTATCCAGATCGGCAAAAGTTTCTTGGACCAATGGGATACGGTTATAGCCTTGTTGCGCCAAGGCATCGAATTCGGTTTTTGTAATTGTTTGAAGCATGATGTTCCTTAAAAAGTTTTTTGCGATGTGCGCAGGCTAGCGCCTGCCCGTGAAGCTATGTTTAGCCCCATTTGCTAATCAATCCGCTTCGCCAACTCATCACTACATGCTTTTTAAGGAAATTCATTTCTTCGTGTAGCTTAAACAGTTGCTAATGCGTCACGCATTTTACCGACAACAGTGTTGTAACGGTTTACATCCGCATCATTTGGTTTACCGAAGATGGCGCTACCAGCTACAAATGTATCTGCACCCGCTTTTGCAATTTCAGCAATGTTGTCAGGGTTTACACCACCGTCAACTTCTAACCAGATTTTACGGCCGGTTTTTTCTTCATAAGCATCAATACGTGCACGTGCTTGCTTTAATTTTTCCAATGTTTCTGGAATGAATTTTTGACCGCCGAAACCAGGGTTAACTGACATCAATAGAATCATGTCCACTTTATCCATCACGTGATCTAAGTAGCTCAATGATGTTGCTGGGTTAAATACCAAGCCAGATTTACAACCCAACTCGCGCACCATAGCAAGGCTGCGGTCGACATGATCAGATGCTTCAGGATGGAAAGTAATGATGTCCGCACCTGCTTTGGCAAAGTCAGGAATAATGCGATCAACTGGTTTCACCATTAAATGGACATCAATCAATGCGCCAGCTTTATGTGATAAATCACGAATCGCGTCACACACTAGTGGGCCGATTGTTAAGTTTGGCACGTAGTGATTATCCATTACGTCAAAATGCACAAGGTCTGTACCTGATTTAATTACATCTTCAACCTCTTGGCCTAACTTAGAAAAGTCAGCTGAAAGAATACTTGGGGCAATTCTAAAATCTTTGCTCATAATGGTTTTCGTCTTTATCTATTTTGAATATGGTCTACTAATCCGCTATTTTAACCTGATTTCACTATTTGGATAAACATCTGGGACGATGTTTTAGTGAACTAAACCACGATTCTAACGTTAGTTTATTTTCCAACAACATCAATGACTTGTTAAAATAGCGAAATGCAGCTGTATACCATAGGTGTGAATCACACCACCGCCCCCATCGAAATTCGCGAAAATGTCGCGTTTGGTGCGGACAGCATTCGCGAAGCATTATCGGATTTAACGAATAAAAAGGCAGCAGAAGCCGCCATTTTATCCACCTGCAACCGCACTGAGATTTACGTACAATCAGCCGACGCGCTACCTGTCATGGGTTGGTTAGCTGATTATCACCAGTTAGATTTAAACCATATTCAGCCTTACACCTACACGCTCGCCAATCAAGAAGCCGTCAAACATGCATTCAGAGTGGCCTCGGGTTTAGACAGCATGGTGCTAGGCGAACCAGAAATACTCGGGCAGTTCAAACAGTCGGTAAAACTAGCGCAAGAAGCGGGTACATTGGGCACGCACCTACACCAACTATTTCAACGCACGTTTGAGGTAGCAAAAGAAGTACGTACTAATACAGACATTGGTGGCAGTTCCATTTCAATGGCTGCAGCCACGGTTAAATTAGCGCAGCGCATTTTTGGCGACCTGTCAGAGCAAAAAGTACTATTCATTGGCGCAGGTGAAATGATTACGCTTAGTGCGAATCATTTCGCGGCACAAAAACCAAAAAGCATGACTGTTGCCAACCGTACAAAAGAGCGTGGCCTAGAGCTCGCTGAAAAAATTCATGCTGAAGCGATTCTGCTAAATGACTTACCTGCACATTTTGCTGACTTTGATATCGTCATCACTAGCACAGCCAGTCAATTACCGATTGTTGGTTTAGGCATGGTAAAGCGTGCGATTAAAGCGCGCAAACACCGTCCGATGTTTATGGTCGACTTAGCCGTACCGCGTGATATTGAAGCTGAAGTGGCACAATTAGATGATGTGTTTTTATACACCGTGGATAACTTGGCGCAAGTTGTGACCGACGGTATTGAAAACCGTCAAGAAGCCGCAATTTCTGCGGAAATGATTGTCTCGACGCGAGTTGAGGTCTTTATGCACTGGCTGCAAAAGCGAAACTCAGTACCAACAATTAAAGCGCTACGCGACCAAGCTGAAACCATACGTGCTGCCGAATTAGAAAAAGCAATAAAGTTGATTCAAAAAGGTGAAAGTCCAGAAAAAGCCCTCGAAAAGCTCAGCTTAGCCATTACCAATAAAATGCTGCATGCGCCTAGCCATGCGCTCAATAAAAGCCATGGCGATGAACACGAGCGTTTAGCGCAACAGCTCCGCCATATTTATCAAATCAAGAATTAGCGCATTAAAATTAAGCTGTAAAAATTAAACCATAGAATTAAATCTTAAGTATTGAATAATATAAGTAAAAAATGAAACCAAGCATATTACATAAGCTCTCTAATTTGAGCGAACGCCTCGACGAACTCAATCGTTTAATGTCGAGTGAAGATATTACCAATGACATGGATAATTACCTCAAAATTACTCGTGAACACGCAGAAATCACGCCGATTGTTGAGCAGTACAATACTTACGTGCAAACGGAAGTCGACATGCATGAAGCAGAAGGCATGCTCAGCGAGCCTGAGATGAAAGAGTTTGCGCAAGAAGAAATCAGCGCAGGCAAAAAACAGTTGGAAGTCATTGAAACAGAACTACAAAAACTGCTGATTCCGAAAGACCTAAATGATGGCAAAAATATCATTATGGAGATTCGCGCAGGAACAGGAGGTGATGAATCTGCTCTATTTGCAGGTGATCTATTCCGCATGTATAGCCGCTATGTTGAAAAACAACGTTGGAAACTTGAAATTATATCGTCGAATGAAAGTGACGTTGGTGGCTACAAAGAAATCATCGCCAAAATTGAAGGCCAAGGCGCGTACTCAAAACTGAAATTTGAATCCGGTGGTCACCGTGTGCAACGCGTACCAGATACTGAAACGCAAGGCCGTATTCATACTTCAGCTTGTACTGTCGCGATTTTACCAGAAGTGGAAGACGTAGCTGATGTCACCATTAACCCAGCTGACATTCGCTTAGATACTTTCCGTGCCTCAGGTGCTGGTGGTCAACATATTAATAAAACCGACTCTGCTGTGCGTATTACCCATGCGCCAACAGGTATTGTGGTGGAATGCCAAGATGGCCGAAGCCAGCATCAGAATAAAGCACAAGCCATGCTAGTGCTTGCCGCACGGATTAAAGCAAAAGAAGTCGATGCACAAAATGCTGAAATCGCTTCTGAACGTCGCAACCTGATTGGCTCAGGCGACCGCTCACAACGTATTCGTACTTACAACTATCCTCAAGGCCGTATTACCGACCATCGTATTAATTTAACGCTGTATAAAATTGACGCGATTACTGAAGGTGATTTGGATGAACTGATTACCCCATTAACAGCTGAACACCAAGCTGATATGTTGGCGATGTTAGGTGAAGGCAACTAATTTATGAATATTCATGCCGTGTTGCATGAAGCAACAATCGCACTCAAAGCATCAAACAATAGTGACGAAGAGAAGCTAGAAGCGCAATTACTTTTAGAGCATGTGCTAACCGTTAATCATGCATGGCTTATCACACATGCCGACGACGAAATCAATAGCGAAGCGCATCAACAGTTTAAAGCGCTCATCCAGCGCCGCATCTCCGGTGAGCCGATTGCGCATATCTTAGGTGGGCGTGAATTTTACGGCTTAGCTCTTAAAATCACGCCAGATACCTTAATTCCACGACCTGATACTGAAACATTAGTCGAGGCTGTATTAGCGAAAATATCGCCATCAGAAACGACCCGTATACTAGACCTTGGTACAGGCTCTGGTGCTATTGCATTAGTGATTGCCACGCTTAGGCCGAACGCTAACGTCATCGCTGTTGATGCATCGCAAGCAGCATTATCCGTTGCTCAAGAGAATGTGAAAGCACTCAATATTCACAATGTACAATTTCTATTAAGTGATTGGTTTAGCACATTAACCAACCAACACTTTGATGTGATTGTCAGCAACCCACCTTATATAGAACAAGATGATGACCACTTAAAGCAAGGTGATTTACGCTTTGAGCCAATCTCTGCTTTAGCTTCTGGTGAAGATGGTTTAGATGATATTCGTCAGATTATTTTAGAAGTCTCTGCGCATTTAAAACCAAAGGGCTGGGTAATGTTTGAACATGGCTACAACCAAGCGAAGTCTGTCTCTGTATTACTAGCGAGCGCTCACTTCATCAGTATTGAAACGCTGAAAGACCTGGGTAGCAATGACCGTGTTACCTTTGGCCAAAAACCGTAAACTAAAGTCCTTTAGGCATCACCTTTTAAGTAAGCATTTTTTAGCTTGATATAGTGATTAGCTGAATACATAAAGTGGGCAATTTCACCTTCAGTTAGCGCGCGCACTTTTTTAGCTGGTCGCCCCATATATAAGTAGCCACTTTCCAACACTTTACCTTCTGTCACTAAACTACCTGCTGCTAATAACACGTGCTTTTGCACGATGGCTTTATCCATCACAATACTGCCCATACCAATTAAACATTCGTCTTCTAACGTACATCCATGCAAAATCACGCTATGCCCAACGGTGACATTATTGCCGATAATCAAAGGTGAACCCGCTAGATCCGAACTAGATTTGTGGCTAACATGTAGCATACTTAAATCCTGCACATTAGTACCATGACCAATATGGATATGATTCACATCACCTCGCACCACAACACCTGGCCAGACCGAACTATCTTGACCAATTTTCACTTCTCCGATGATCGTCGCATTCGGGTGAATATACACATGCTCACCTAGCTTAAGCTGCTGATTTTGAAAGGCTTGAATATTTTGCATCGATTTCCTTACAATTGATGTGATTATTTTCAAAGATTCACATAGTATAATACGTACATGTCTGAAATTATCGCTATTGGCGCTGACTCTGTTGGTATCGTCACCCCGAAAATCGCACACTTCAACACATCACTCACGTTGAAAAGTGGTGGCGTATTGCCTGCATTTGATCTTACTTATGAAACCTACGGTGAACTTAATGCAGAGCAATCAAATGCAGTATTAATCTGCCACGCCTTATCGGGCACGCATCATGTAGCTGGCCGCTACACGCTAGAAGATAAACATGCTGGCTGGTGGGACAATTTAATTGGGCCTAACAAACCACTCGATACAAATAAGTTTTTTGTGATTGGCGTGAATAATCTAGGTGGCTGCCATGGCTCTACTGGCCCTGCCAGTATCGACCCAACGGGCAAACCATTTGGCGCAAGCTTTCCAATCGTTACAGTAGAAGATTGGGTGAAATCTCAGGCCATGCTAGCGGATTACTTAGGTATTGATGCTTTTGCCGCTGTTGTTGGCGGTAGCCTTGGTGGCATGCAAGCTCTGCAATGGAGCATGGCTTATCCTGAGCGGATTAAACACGCCTTGGTCATCGCATCATCGCCTAATCTAACTGCACAAAATATGGCCTTTAACGAAGTGGCACGACAAGCCATTACGACTGACCCTGAATTTCATGGTGGTGATTATTACGCACATAATGTGGTGCCGACTCGCGGCTTACGTATTGCGCGCATGTTAGGTCATATTACCTATTTATCTGACGATGCCATGGGTGCGAAATTTGGCCGCAAACTTAAAGATACCATCAAATACAGTTTCGATGTCGAGTTCGAAATGGAATCCTATTTACGTTATCAAGCCGATAAGTTTGCAGGTGAGTTTGATGCCAACACCTACCTTCGCATGACGCGCGCATTGGATTACTTTGATCCTGCCACTGCGTTTGATGGTGATTTATCGGCAGCACTTGATAAGGTCACGGCTAAATTTTTAGTGATTTCATTTACGAGTGATTGGCGTTTCTCACCAGAGCGTTCCCGTGAAATTGTCAAAGCACTGCTAGATAATGAACTACCAGTAAAATATGCGGAAGTCACGGCTGCTCATGGTCACGATGCATTCTTAATGCCAGATAAACATTATCATGCTATTTTACGTAGCTACTTAAGTAAGATTGAGGCGTAAAAACATGTCCAATAGATTATACCGTCAAGATTTTTCCATCATTGCCAGCTGGTTAGCCTTTGGCTCCAAGGCGCTCGACTTAGGTTGCGGCGACGGCTCTTTACTCAGCTATCTACGCGATGGTTTAGAAGTAAAAGGCTACGGTGTTGAAAAAGACGATGCTAACTGGCTTGCTGCCATGCAAAATGATGTGGATGTAATTCAAATGGATTTGGAAGCTGGGCTTTCAGAGTTTGAAGACAACTCTTTTGACACTGTGATTCTTTCACAAACGCTACAAGCCATGCACAACACAGAAGACATTGTGCAGGAGATGCTCAGAGTTGGCCGTGAAGCGATTGTGACATTTCCTAACTTTGGTTATTGGCGTAACCGCTTTCAAATCATGACAGGCAATATGCCAGTGTCTGAAGATTTACCATACGAATGGTATAACACGCCTAATGTGCATCTTTGTACGATTCACGATTTTGATCAACTATGTGCTGATAACAATATCGCCATCATCGAACGTAAGGTTATTACCAATGGTCACGAGGTAAAATTGTTGTCAAATTGGTTTGGCAACCTAGCGATGTATCGCCTCAAACGCGCTGATTAGCCGCCAGATATTTACTGTTTGTACTATTGACGAGCTTCGTTATTGGTGCAGTTTACTTTGCCAATACAGATATGTCTATCAATGCTGGTGAAGTCCAGCCATCAAATCAATACTAGGGTTAGCGCCATGATTCTTATAGCGGTTTATGCTATTGTTTCGGCTGATTCCAAAGCAAAGCGACTAATGCATGTTTAGCAATAATCAATTAAAACAAACCCTCTTCAATAAACGCATGCTGGCTTGTGTGATATTGGGCTTTAGTTCTGGCTTACCGTTATATTTACTCTTCCAACTCTTACCTGCATGGTTACGCACCGAAGGTTTAGACCTCAAAACAATCGCCGTCTTTTCCTTAATACAACTGCCTTACACATGGAAGTTTATTTGGGCGCCATTAATGGACCGCTACAACCTGATTGCCCCCATGGGTCGTCGTCGTAGTTGGATGCTGATTACCCAAGTCGCGCTATTCGTCACCATCTGTGCTTATGGTTTTGTTGACCCTAAACTCAACATTACCAGCATCGCTGTCATTTCGACTTTAGTCGCTTTATTTTCAGCCAGCCAAGACATTGTCATTGATGCGTTTAGACGTGAGATTTTAAGTGATGAAGAGCTAGGCTTAGGTAACAGCGTTCACGTGAATGCTTATCGTATATCAGGTTTAGTCCCAGGCTCATTGGCGCTGATTTTGTCAGACCATTTACCATGGTCATCTGTGTTTTGGATTGTGGCTCTCTTTATGATTCCCGGCATACTCATGACTATCTTCGCCACTGAACCCAATCACGCAGTCGCCCCTAAAAGCTTGCGTGATTCAGTTATTGAGCCATTCACTGAGTTTATTAATCGCGCAGGTATCAAGCATGCCCTATTAGTCTTGCTGTTTATCCTGCTCTACAAACTCGGTGACAGTATGGCAACTGCGCTAGCCACGCCTTTCTATATTGATATGGGTTTTAGCAATACCGACATTGGCGCCATCGTCAAAGGTAGCGGTTTAGTCATGCAAATCATTGGTGGCTTTATCGGTGGATTTTGGATGCTTAAAGTCGGCATTAATCGCGGCTTGTGGGTATTTGGTGTCGTGCAACTGGTCACCATTCTAGGCTTCGCATGGCTAGCCAATGCAGGCCCATTTGAAGTCGTTTGCGCAACAGAGCGCTGGATGCTGGCGATGGTCATCGGTGGCGAAGCATTAGGCGTTGGCTTAGGCACCGTTGCTTATGTCGCCTATATGGCACGTGAAACCAACCCCGCCTATACGGCGACTCAACTTGCCCTATTCACCAGCTTATCCGCAGTACCTCGCTCTATTTTCAATGCGATGACTGGCGGTATGGTCGAAGCACTTGGCTGGGAAGCATTCTTTTATGTGTGTACCTTGCTGGCAATTCCGGGCATGTTGTTACTGTTCAAGGTTGCGCCTTGGAATGCAAGAGGATTAGATCAGCAGCAAGAAAAAGTGTAAATTTTATACAACTATACACGACTAACGACTAACAACTAAATACCCATATGGAGTTTTGGTCATGCGAATGAAACCTACTGTCACTGGCCTATTTGCTAGCTTATTATTACTTAGCCAAGCACAAGCGTTTTCCGCAGAATGTATTTCAAAAAGTAGTAAACAACACCCTACTAGAACTCTACACTTCTGAAGATTGCAGTAGTTCCCCACAAGCTGACAAATGGACAAGCAAAATTAAACATGGGAAAAACAAAGTCACACCATTAGCTTTTCATGTTGATTATTGGGATTGCATTGGTTGAAATGATAAATTCTCAAAAGCTGAATATAGCGACAGGCAGCGTAAAACTGCGACTTTAGGCAGTTCGGACTTTGTTTATATACCACAGTTTGTTTTTAATGGCCGTTATTTTAAGGGTTGGGATAATAGTCAATTAAATCAGGCGATTACTCAAACACAGAAAACTACTTCACGTGTGGATTTAACATTGAATTCAGATCATGAAGCAGACGGTAGTATTACGCTTAAAGCGAATGTTGAAGCTGTGAATCCTGATGATCGTAATGATGCAGATGTATTTGTTGCGCTGTATGAAAATGGCTTAGTGACGAACGTTTAAGCGGGTGAGAATGTTTGGCGGCAATTAAAGCATGATTATGTGCTGCGCAAATTATTTGGTGCTTACCAAATAAATAATCTGAATCAGTTTAATAAACACTTAAACTTAGGAAAGTCCTAGAAAAACAAAGATGCTGGAGCGGTGATTTTCGTACAAGGCAGCAAGAATGGAAAAATCATTCAAAACTTAGCGCTGGATTTTTGTAGCTAGCGACTTTAAATTTAAACCAGTAGCTCCACTTTAATCTTACTAATCATGCCAGCTTCTAACCAGTCTGCTAAATATTGTGCGGCTTGTTGCGTTTCATCATCTGCTAATGTGATGAACAAGCATTCACATAACGCACCAAAGTTCCCAGCCGCTTTGATTAGCTTAATAGCTTGAAATTCCTGTTGATCAAGTGAGCGATAATGTGAATTCAAATTACTACGCCAGATTAAACAAGGTTCATTATTAAAGCAAAGTTCTCCCCAAGTTTCAGGTGGAATAGCGGCCAAACCCTGAATTGTCAAAACAGCCGCATCATATGCCAAACTGAGTGGCCACTCAAAAGTAGCGAGTTCTGCGGCGATGGAATATTGCGGAATTGTGTTTGTTAAATGCTGTGCCATTTGATCGCCTACCCGATGCATATTGCGATAGCTTGATGGGTATCAATAATATAGTCACCATGATTGTGGTGTCCTGCTAAGTGGATTTGTTTGACGCGTTTTTTGGCACACCCTCAACAAAGGCTTTGGGATCAAAGCTGTGATTATAGCTACTGAAGTAAATATTATTCACATCCAATAACAGCAAACAATCGGCGCGTTCTGCAATTTCATTGATGAATTCCCACTCAGTCATGGTCGAATCAATATAGCTGGCATAGCTG
Organism: Methylophilaceae bacterium; assembly: GCA_047634755.1. Lineage (GTDB taxonomy): Bacteria > Pseudomonadota > Gammaproteobacteria > Burkholderiales > Methylophilaceae. Next base: position 575 of record JBLIIL010000001.1, on the reverse strand, counting down.
GAGACGTTTTCCAATAATAGCTGCCGCCCTAAATAGTCTTGTACGCATATTAATGCGCTCGACCACATGTTTCACGGTTTCTTCTGTGTATGGGAGCGGCAATAAATCATGGATATTTTGTCCATGCACGCTAGTCCAGCAAAGCTGATTTGATATCCAAGCTGGCTGAATGCGGTCTGCCAAAATAAGTGCTGCTGCACCCACTGCTAGTAACGTCATGAAGATTCCTTTTGAAATTTGAATGGTTAAACATAGTAAGCATGCCAAATAAAACTTAGGCTTACCCTCACTACTTAGTCGCACCTGACTACATAGCCTTACAATCCATGTAATAAACATTATGTAACAATCTAAATTTCAACATTTTGGCAGCTTGATAACTTACACATCGTAATCAATGATTAATGGTGAATGATCACTAAAACGCTCTTCTTTATACACACTGGCGGCCTTTACTTTTGAAGCGATTGCAGGTGTTGTAATTTGGTAATCAATACGCCATCCAACATTATTCGCCCATGCTTGACCGCGGTTACTCCACCAAGTATAGGCATCACCTGTTGTATCGGGGTATA